>JBPEXB010000643.1:0-5501 GCA_052032125.1 Acidimicrobiia bacterium | reverse complement strand
TCCTCGGCGGGCGCCTCGGGGGCCTCGGCAGCCGGGGCCGGCGCCGAGGCGGGGAGCGCTTCGCCTCCGGCCCAGGCGGCCAGCACGTCGTCGGTCGAGGTTCCGTCTGCGGCCGCTCTGGCAGCTGCCGAGCGCATGACGAGGTCCTCGGGCGCTCCGAGGGCGGCAGCGGCGGCGGCGAGTTGATCGCTCATGAGGCCGATCCGTCTCGGTCGATGAGGACTTCGCTGGGCCGGGCGGCGCCCGACGTGAACGTGCGCGTGACGTTCCAGGCGACGAGACCCAGGCCGACGACCGCCACGATCGCCGTGAGCGCGGCGACCGTGTAGAGCGTGCTCACCTGGCCGAGGGACTGCTGGAAGCCCGGCCCCGTGTTGGCGAACGCCCCTGACGCAACACCGGCGTTCCACGACAGCCCCGAGATCACCCCCGCCAGGACGAGCAGCAGCGCGGTGGCTCCGCCGGCCCAGAGCGTGAGGCGGACTCCCCGGTAGATGGATTCCCGGTCGTAGATCTCCCGGCCGGTGGCGCGGGGGAAGGCGTGGAAGATGAAGCCCATGCCGAGCAGCGGCACGGCAACGGCCATCATCCCGTAGGCCAGGCCGTCGTACCACGTGGTCAGGCTCACGACCGAGCCGACCGATCGGAACGCCTGCACCCCGAAGAGCACCGACACGGCCGTGAACGCAGCGGCACCGGCGAGCACCAGCGTCACCGCCGGCGAGCGTTTCACCACGTCCCACGAATCGGCCACCGTCATCACCAGCACGGTGAGAGCGGCCAGGGCGGCGACGGCAACACCGAGGGACATCACCGTTGCGATGGACTCGAGCCAGGCCGGCGCCGGTCCGCTCACGAAGCGGCCGGGTGCGGCGACGAGCGAGGTCCCGGCGAGTGTCCAGAACGCCGCCCGGGCGATGGTGCCGGAGAACAACGGAGCATCGGCTTCCTTGACCACGACGTAGAAGGCGCCGCCGAGGGCGGCGGCCGGAAGTGCCATCGCCAGGAACCCGAACGAGGCAACAGCCGTCTGCAGCATCGTGCCGACGCCGCCCGGCACCGGGACGATGGCCACGATGTAGAGGGCCGGATACCACCACACCGCGCCCAACACGTAGAGCAGGCTGACGAACACCCCGGACTCGGTGCGGTCCCGCAGCGTCTCGGTGACCAGCAGCGCCGGGACCAGCATCGACACCGCCACGAGGATGTCGAGCGCCAAGGGGAACTCGCCGAGCTCACCGCCGGAGGGGCCCTGGAACAGGACCAGCAGCACCCCGACGCCGACCAGCCCGGCATAGCCGTAGCCGTTCAACAGCGCGATCCCGGGGCGCCGCAACGGAGCACCGACCAGCCGCGGGGTGAGGTAATAGGCGATCGCCTGGGTCAGCGTGCCGCCAAAGCCGAGGACCAGCAGGGCGACAGCGGCGGGCCGAAGGCGGCCGTACGAGATCGCCGCGGTCTCGTCGAACAGTCCGGGAACGGCCAGCTTGACGAGCAGCACCGCGAAGAGGGCAGCTCCGGCGGCGAGGAAGGCGGACGAGAGGCCCATGAGGTGGAACGCCGCAGTGTCTGGGCGACGGGGTGTGAGGATGTCACCTCGTCGTGCGTCTCCGTTGGTGGCTTGCGCCAAGCCCCGCTCCTCTGTTGCGCCACTGCGTTCAGCTGCTGTGGTCCCCCCGGCTGCCCGGTCGTGGCCGGATCGCCGCCACGCCGCCAGTCGAGGAGCCCTCCCGGCGGGGGCGAGCATACCGGACCCCGGGTTCGGCTTCGAACCATGTCGACCACCGCCTGCGCGCATTGTGGCCGAGCCGATCGGCACCCGCAAAGCGACGTGTCGAAGGGTCCGGACGCAGGGCGAAGCCGCGCTGACGAGGGCCTCGAGCGACCCTTCTCGAGGGCTCGTCCGAGCCTCACGCGGAGGTCGATCTGGGTTTAGCGCACCGTCCCCTTTCTGCTATCAATGGGCCTGCGTCGAACGGTGGCTCGCCATCGGGCGCCCGGCCTCGCTGCCGGTGGTCTCTGGACCCGCCTGAGGGGGGAGATCAGCCAGCGAGCGGAGAGATGCACCTCCGGCGATCAACGGGGGTACGCTCCGCCGGACGCCCGGGGAGCAGGTAGGACCGGGAGCGTCCGGACACGGTCGGTTGCGGCCGACCGGACGGGCCAGAGCAGGGAGAGACGGACCGGCAGATGCAGCGCAGGCTTCGGACGATGAGCGACTCACAGCGGTCGACCCTCGGTTGGAGCCTCGTCGTTGTCGGGTTCATCGCCTTCGTCCTCGGCGTCTGGTTCAACCACTACGCCAATTTCCCCGACGTCGAGACCGTGACGCTGGACACCGAGGTCGCTCAGACGCTCCAAGAGGGCGACGTGATCACCTTCGAACGAGCGCAGCGGGTCGTCGCTGAGACCCCGACGATCGACGCCACCCTGCCGCAGGCGACGGTCGACCTCACCGTCGAGGTCGACTACTTCGGATGGGTGCCCCGCGGGTGCCTCCTCGAGGGCGGCGATTGGTGCTTCCCCTGGTTCACGATCGGGCACCTCGTGGCGCTGGTCGGCAGCCAGCTGATCCTGGTCGGTCTCATGATCGCCCTGGTGCTGGGTCGCAAGATGACGTGGGCGCTGGCGAGCTTCGCGGCGTTCGTCGCCATGCTGGAGCTGGTCATCCTGCTCGGCACGGTCGCCTCCGAGTGGCTCAACCTCGCCCAGGGGCCCCTCAACTGGACGGAGCAGAACGACGCCTTCACGATCCCCGGCTTCCTGGTCCTCCAGAACGACGTGGGCATCAGCTGGGGTGCGATCAAGGACTTCGTCTCGATCAACTACAACATGGGCGCGCTGACGGCCATCATTCTGTTCGCCTGGAAGATCCAGGAATGGGGCAAGCCGCTGCCCGACGAGGATCCCAGCGAGGCGGAGCGGGTCTCCCCCTACGGGCGGCCGCTGGTCAAGGGTGCGAACGGGCGAGGGGCGGCCTAGATGGCGAAGTCCGAGGTCTGGTTCGAGACCCCACCGTTCCGGGACGACTACCAGCTGGCGCTGGTCGAGCCCCAGTACATCCAGGACCAGGTGCGGCCCAAGCAGTTCCTCCACATCAACCAGGCGGAGTGCATTCTCTGCGAGGGCTGTGTGGACATCTGCCCCTGGAAGTGCATCCACTACCTGTCGCTCGACGCCATCGACGACGCGGTGGGGGTCGAGCACCCCGAGGACAGCCCGGACAACATGGGCTTCTTCGTGGTCGACGAATACGAGTGCACCCGCTGCCAGCTGTGCATCGACCGCTGCCCGACCAACGTGATCTCGATCGGCAAGTTCGAGGGCTCGGTCACCGCCACGGCGATGAATGCCGGCCTCGTCGACTCCGCCCCCTGGGACGTGGACACGGGCGCCCGAGATTTCAAGAACGGTTACACCTACGGCATGCGCTGGTAACGGAGGAACGGTGGCGAACGGAAACGGACTCAAACTGAGCGAGCGGGTCAGCGACGCCGCCGAGTGGCTGCGTGGCAGCGCCCTCTGGGAGTCGATGTTCCGGCCAGGGTCGCCGCTCAAGAAGGGTTACAGCGACAGTCCTCGCAACCGTTCCTACGTGATCATGAACAACGTGCTCTATCACCTCCACCCGGTGAAGGTGAAGCGGCACGGCGTGCGCCTCTCCTACACGTTGTGCCTCGGCGGGCTCAGCTTCTTCCTCTTCATCCTCCTGACGATCACCGGCATCTTCCTCATGTTCTATTACCGCCCGACGGCGCCGGCCGCCTACGTCGACGTCGAAGCGCTCTCGACGTCGGTGGCCTTCGGCTCGCTCGTCCGGAACATGCACCGGTGGGGGGCGCACCTGATGGTGCTGACCGTCTTCCTCCACATGTCGCGAGTCTTCTATCACGGCGCCTACAAGCCGCCCCGTGAGTTCAACTGGGTCATCGGCGTGGTGCTGCTGCTGCTCACGCTGCTGCTCTCCTTCACCGGTTACCTGCTGCCGTGGGATCAGCTGGCACTGTGGGCGGTGACTGTCGGCACCAACATGGCCGGCTTCACGCCGGTCTTCGGGAACGGGGTGAAATTCGCCCTGCTCGGCGGGGTCGAGGTCACCGGGAACACGTTGTTACGGTTCTACGTGCTGCACGTGTTGTTCCTGCCGTTCGTGATCGTCATCTTCATGGCCGTCCACTTCTGGCGAGTCCGCAAGGACGGCGGCATCTCCGGGCCGCTGTAAGGAAATCGGGTAACGATGAGCGAGATCCCAGAACATCTGCTGCGGAGGTCCGCCGAGGCGAAGGCCAAGGCTCTCGGCGTGCCCGTCGAGCAGGTCCTGGCGGAGATGAAGGGCGAGGCCCCGCCGCCCGCCCCGCCGTCGGCCGAGGCCGAAGCGCCGGCGACCGAGGAGGCACCGGCCGAGACCCCAACAGAGGCTCCCGCCGAGCCGGTGGTCGAAGATGCACCGGCGGAGGTCGAGGCACCGGCTGCCGAAGCCGAAGCAGCTCCCACTACCGCCGAGACGGCTGTGGCCGTGGCTGATCCCGACCCCGAGGAGGACGCGGGCTCGGAGGCCGTGCCGGTGGCTGCCAACGGAGGCGGCAATGGAGCCGTGGCGACCTCGGTCTCGCCGCGACCGGTCGCCCAGCCGGAAGAGGTCCCTGAGGGCGTCCGCCCCCAGCGCCTGCTGACCGTCGTCAAGGCGAGGGCGATCCAGCAGGTCAAAGCGACGCCCACCGACAAGGTCAACACGTGGCCGCACCTGATGATCGCCGAGTTCACCGCCCTGCTGGCGATGACCGCCGTGCTGATCGTCATGTCGGTGATCCTGCAGGCACCGCTCCTGGAGCTGGCCAACTTCAATGCGACGCCCAACCCGTCGAAGGCGCCGTGGTACTTCCTGGGCCTCCAGGAACTGCTGTCGTATTACGACCCGCAGATCGCCGGCGTGGTGATCCCGGGCATCACGGGCCTGATCGGCTTCATGGCGATCCCGTATGTCGACCGCAACCCGTCGACGAAGCCGGCAGATCGCAAGTTCGCCATCATGCTCTACACGTTCTTCCTGACCGGTTCGGCGGCGCTGACGCTCATCGGAACCCTGTTCCGCGGACCGGGCTTCAACTTCACGTACCCGTGGGCGGACGGCATCTGGTTCGATGACTTGAAGGATTGGGTGAACTTCGAATGACGACGACGCAGCTGCTCATCGTCGGGCTCTCGGCTGTGGCCGTGGTCGGTGTCCTCGGCGCCTTCGTGATCGCCTACCGGCGTTCCTCGGATGGGACCGACGCATCCCGGGGCCTGTCACGGGAGTCGCGCCGCGCCGACCGCTCGGCCCTCGAGACGCCGGTGCTCGTCGGGGCGCCCGCCCAGGCAGAAGCGGTCGCCGAAGCCGAGACGGAGACCGTCGACGACGTCGCCGCCTCGGCCGCTGGAGAGGAGCCGGAACCGGCCCCCGTCCAGGCGGTCGAGGTCGTGCAGGTCGAGGAGCTCTCACCCGAGGAGGCCGGGGT
>JBPEXB010000642.1:0-2468 GCA_052032125.1 Acidimicrobiia bacterium | reverse complement strand
CGCCGCTGCGGCGCGTGAATGTACACGGCGCCCCGATCGGTGGAACAGTACCCCCCGTGATCCGGGCCCTCCCGCATGGGGACCTCCGATTCGCCGTCGTGGCCCACCCCGACGATCTGGCGTGGCAGCCGACGTCCGGGAACGTCTACGCGCGCGCGTCGCTCGACCGGATCTTCCCCCTCCCGACGGCCGACTATCGCATCAGTGCCGACCACGTGCTGAACGCCCTCACCGCCCTGTTGGGACGCGTCGAACGGGTGCTCGAGCCCGGTGGCGACTACCGGGTCCACGGCGACAATGCCGACGCGCGGACCGACTTCGACCTCGACCGGGTGCAGGGAATCGTCGAGCGGTCGGCCGCCACGCACCGCCATGTCGCCCGTCTCGCCCGGGAGCTCGGCCTGCTCGAGGGTGCTCCGGGCCCGTCGGTGAGCTTTGCCGGCAATCGCCTGGTCTCGCTCCGCCTCGGCCCCGACACCCATCCGCTCCCCGCCGACACGCGGCGGGCTGCCTGGTGGGACGGGGTGCGGGCCGCACGCCGTCGGGGCGATCTCCCGGTCGTCCGACGGGTGGCCGCCGTCGGGTTCCTGACGGCGTTGTCGGTGGCACCGAGGCCGATGGTGGCGCCCCTCGCCTGGCGATACCTGACCGGTTCGACCGATCCCGGCGCACAACCCTCGACCCGGGGTCGAGGGTGATGGCCGTGGCGGAGCGTCGATCGGCGCCGATGCTCGTCGACGAGTCGCGCGATGGTCGCGACCACCTCACCGCGGTCGTCGACATGGCCGTCATCGTGTGTGCGGCCTGCGTCGTCGCCGCCAGCCTGGGCGCCGAGGACCTCTTCGGTCGACGCTGGATGGCGCTCGGCTTCGTGCTCCTCGGTCCGGGCTGGGCGCTCCAGCGGCGCGTGGGGCGTGTGGCCGGCGCCGAGACGGTGTTCGTCGCGATCGGTACGAGCCTCGCGGTGACCGCCATCGCCGGCCACCTGACGGTCACGGTCCTCGACTGGCACTGGGCTCCGGTGATGGCGCTGCTCGGCACGGCAAGCGGTGCCGCGGTCGTCCTCCAGCGATGGCGGGTCGACGTCGCTGTGGGTGCACCGACGCTCTCGTGGGCGTGGCCGGAGGCTCGCGATCGCCGAGACGACCACTGGCTCTCGCCGCAGGCCTGGTGGCTGGTACTCGGCGCCGGGGTCCTCGGTGCCTTCGCGGCGCTGGGCGGCCTGGTCGCCGCCGATCCGGGGGACATCGGTGGGTACGGGCTGATCAGCGCCGTCACGCCTGCCACCTGGCTCGGGACGGCGGTGGCACTCGTCGCCATCCTCCTCCTGCTCGGCAATCGGCTGCGGGACCACGCAGCCATGGCCGGCCTCCTCGGTCTCGTCACCGTCGTCGTGCACGGGGCCCCGGGCGTCATCGAGCCGCACCCCCGCTTTCCCGTCGCCTGGCTGCACGTCGGCTTCATCGAGCAGGTGAGTGTCGACGGCGAGCTGCTGCGGGGGTTCGACGCCCGCTTCTCGTGGCCGGGGTTCTTCGCCGGTGGTGCGCTCCTGGACCGCGTCGCCGGCACCGACGGGACGCTCTGGCTCGTGCGGTTCGCCCCTGTCGTCGTCACCCTTGTCGCCTGCCTCGGGATCTGGGCCCTGGGTCGGCTGCTCGGCCTGGGAACGACGGCCTGTGGCGCCGGTGCGACCTTGTTCGTGGTGTTCAACTGGGCGGGCCAGGACTATCTGAGCCCGCAGGCGACGGCATTCATCCTGTACCTCACGGTGCTGATCCTCACCCTGCGCTGGTTCGGCGGCGACGGGCCGCCACCCGGCTCCCGGCTGGCGACGCTGTTCCGGTATCGCGACGGAGGGGCGCTCGCCGATGCCGGGGCGACCGACGTCCCCGTCTCGACGGTCCGGTGGCGTGTGCTGGCGATCGTCGCCCTGTCGTGGGCGATGGTGGTGAGTCACCAGCTGACGCCGGGCTTCCTCACCGTCGTCCTGCTCGGGCTGGGGGTGACGGGGCTCATCCGGCTCCGGTGGCTCGGGGTGATGGTCGCCCTGCTCACGGCCGCCTGGCTGTCGTTCGGTGGTGAGGCGTGGTGGCTGGGCCACCTCGACACGCTGACGGGCTCGGTCGGCGACGTCAGTTCGATCGTCGAGGACAACGTCGGCGAGCGCACGGGTGGCGCCTCCGAGGCCCGCAACACCGTGCTGCGGGCCCGCCTCGGTCTGGCCGCTGTCGTCTGGCTGGGCGTCGGCTTGGTGGTCGCCCGTGCCTGGTGGCGAGGTCCCAGCCGACCGACCCTCATCCTCATCGGCAGCTTCGCGGCGCCCTTCCCACTGCTCGTGCTGCAGCCGTACGGCGGCGAACTGCTGATCCGCATCTACTTCCTGGTGCTCGTGCCCGCCGTGCTCCTCGTCGCCGGCATCGTGTTCCCGAGCGACGACCCAGGCATCGCCCGCCGCGCCTGGACGGCGC
>JBPEXB010000641.1:0-3010 GCA_052032125.1 Acidimicrobiia bacterium | reverse complement strand
CGACCGCCGCCGCCACCGCCGCCGCGGCCTCGAGCCCGCCGGTCACGGATTCGAAAGCGGCTCCGAAGCCGTCGCCGGTGTGTTTGAAGACATGACCGCCGCGGTCATCGACGATCTGTTTCACCAACTCGTCGTGGCGGGCGAGCGAGCGCCGCATCCCGTCGGGGTCGGACTCCCACAGGCGCGTGCTGCCCTCGATGTCGGAGAAGACGAAGGTGACCACGCCGGTCGGCAGTGCCATCGGGCAACGATACAGGGGCCGGTTCGGCGGGCCGGCCCACTGCGGTGCTCAGCGTTCGAACCCGTACCGGTCGAGCGAGCGGCCGGCGATCAGCGACACCATGCCCCGGAGCATCGGCGACAGCTCGGTCTTCCAGCGCAGGTCCTCCTCGAGGGTCACCTCGCCCGTGAGGAGCCGGTTGCGATTGCCGTGAGCCGTGTGGTTGAGGGTCAGCACGACCTGGTCCGGCGGACCGTCGTGACGGAATTCGAGCCTGGCCAGCGGGCCACTCATGACACCGGCCAGGTCCCGGATCAGGTCGTCGTAGGTGACCAGCGAGTAGTTGGGCATGTCACCGAAGATCTCCTCCGCCCTTCGGTTGAAGCGTTGCCAATCGACCAGGTCCTGGACGAGGTACGGCAGGCGGCGGAGCGAGCCCCAACCCCGCTTGACCATCACGCTTCTCAGCCGCGAGGCCAGGACGCCCCGGCCGTCCCGGACCAGGTGGACGACGTGCAGGTGCTCGTCCCCGTAGATCTCCCGCAGCAACTGGCCGTAGGAGATGGACTTGCTCGAATCGACCACCCATGACTGGCCGGACACGTCGGCCACGGCCGGGTACAGCCGCTCGACCAGCCGCCGCAACTCTGGGCGGCCGTCCGCATACAGGTCCGTCGTGCTGGTCCACCCAGGGGGCGGCAGGTGGGCCCGTTCGAACACGTCGAAGACGGTCTCCTCCGCCGGCAGCCCGAGGTCGGCTTCCAGCCGCGTGAACACCTCGGCCCAGATCTCGCACTCACGCACCCGCTTGGTGCAGCCGCACACTCGACTCTCGCGAATGGCGCTCCGCTCCTGGCGCATCCACATGCGCTCGAACTCGCCGACGTGCATGTGGCGCTGGTCGGAGTTCAGGATGTTCCCGAGCAGCGTGCTGCCGCTGCGCGCGAACGAGAGGATGTAGATGATCGATGGAGACGAGGCCACGGCGCACCAGGATCGGGAGGATCGAGGCTACGCCCTCCGAAGCGCCTACTCCAAGCATCGTGACCCATCGATCGCACCGGGCCTCGAGGGCGCCTGCAGGTCCCCCGTAGACTGTGGCCATGCCGCACAGCGAGTTCATCTACGTGGGAGATGTGATGTGCTCGTGGTGCTGGGGCTTCGCCCCGACGCTCGAGCGCCTGCAACAGAACTTCGAGCTGCCGATCCGGGTGGTCAACGGTGGTCTGCGACCGGGTGCCAACGCCGAGGTGCTCGATGACCGAATGGCGCAGTACCTCGGGCACCACTGGGAGCAGGTCGAAGCGGCCAGCGGCCAGCCGTTCGACCGGGCGTTCCTGGATCGGCGGGACGGCTGGCGATACGACACCGAGCTGCCTGCCATCGCCGTCACGACCATGCGATCCCTGTCGCCGGCCACGACCCTGCCATTCTTCACACACCTCCAGCGAGCGTTCTACGCCGACGGCGTCGACGTGACGGATCACGGCCGCTACCCAGAGCTACTGGAGGGCTTTCCGGTCGCCGAGGAGGCCTTCGTGGAAGGCCTGGAGAGCACCGAGATGAAATGGGCGGCCTGGGAGGACTTCGAGGAGGCCAGGTCGATGGGCATCGCCGGCTTCCCGGCACTCTTGCTCCGACTGGACGGTTCTCTGGCGCTGGTGACTCGCGGGTTCGCCCCGTACGAGCGTCTGGAGCAGCCACTGGTCGATTTCCTGCGGGAGCGTCTCGGCGAGGAGCAATTGGGCGAGGTGTGCTCGATCGAGGGCGTCTGCTGAGGTGGGACGCCGCTCACCCGGTGGGTACCGGGTGAGCGGCATCGGATGCATCCCCCTGGACCACGGTCGGCCGGTACCGCCGGAGCCTTAGGGCTGGGCATAAGCTCACGAGCCCGCCGAGAGGAGCACCATGTTGGGCGATCTCTACCGGGCCAACCAGGCTCGCATCCTCGACTTCGTCGCCACCCGGGACCCCTCGGTCATGGTCCCGGCCTGTCCGGCCTGGTCCGCCGCCGACCTCCTTCGCCACCTCACAGGACTGGCCACCGATGTCGTGGCCGGCAACGTCGACGGCTACGGCGGCGACGAATGGACCGACCGCCAGGTCTCGTCGCGGGCCGAGCTACCGGTCGAGGCCGTGCTCGACGAGTGGCGAGAGTCCACCGAGCCGCTGGCGGCCATGCTCGACGACCTGGCGGGCTCCGGCCTGCCCGCCGTGATCGACACCGCCACCGGACCGCAGCAGCGGGAGGGATTCGCGGCCGCCATCATCGGCGACCTCCTCCACCACGAGTTCGACCTTCGCAATGCCTACGGCGA
The DNA here is from genome assembly GCA_052032125.1 of Acidimicrobiia bacterium. Classification (GTDB taxonomy): domain Bacteria; phylum Actinomycetota; class Acidimicrobiia; order Spongiisociales; family Spongiisociaceae; genus JBPEXB01. The sequence continues at coordinate 472 of JBPEXB010000641.1, read as the reverse complement.
CCGCCAGGGACGAGAGCGGCCCGACGTGGTGATGAGCGCCATCGGCCACGCCAAGGCACTCCGTCCCGTCTTCACGACGCGCCGACTTCCGACGCTGCGCATCGAGATCGACGGGCAGCCGCTCGACATCGGGCGCGACGACCCCCAGGCCGTCCTCTCGATGAGCGCCTTCGAGACCGTGCGCAGCATCGGCGGGCGACGGACCCTCGATGAGATCAGGGAGCTCGACTGGACGGGCGCGAGGGACCGGTTCGTCGACCTGATCGTCCTGCCTTACATGCGACCCCCCGCCACCTCGATCGGTGAGCGCTGACGGCCTCAGGTCTCGAGCAGTTCGACCGGGTCGCCCGTCGTGACCGCGCCCGGCTCCAGTACCCGGGCGTACCAGCGACTCCACCCGGGGTGCAGGTCGTGGCTCATCCGGCGGTACTCACCGTGGAGGAACCACTGCCGATTCTTCCCGCACGGCACG
>JBPEXB010000640.1:0-2810 GCA_052032125.1 Acidimicrobiia bacterium | reverse complement strand
ATGCACGGCAACCCGGACTGGTCGTTCCTGTACCGCAGGATCATCCTCGGCTTGCGGGACCGGTTCCGCTGCGTCGCCGCCGACTACCCCGGTTTCGGGTTGTCGGTGCACCCGGAGGGGTACGAGTACACGCCCGCCGAGCACGCGGTGATCATGGGTGAGCTGTTCGACCACCTCGACCTCGGAGATGCCATCGTGTTCGGTCAGGACTGGGGCGGGCCCATCGGGCTCGACGTGGCGTCCCGCCGGCCGCACCGGATCAGCGGGCTGGTGATGGGCAATACCTGGTTCTGGCCGGCCACCGGTTCGATGACCGTGTTCAGCCGCCTCATGGGGTCTGGGCTCATCCAGCGGAGAATCCTGCACAACAACCTCTTCGTGGACCGTCTGATGAAGTTCGCGCTCCAGACAGACCTCACCGACGAGGAATTCCGCCACTATCAGGAGGTCGTCCCCACGCCGGAGTCGCGGCGCGGCATCGCCCAATTCCCGATCCAGATCACCGCTGCCCGACCGTGGATGGCCAACCTCGAGAAGCGCGTGGAGGGCGTGCTCGCCGATCTGCCGCTGCTGATGGTGTTCGGCCGCAAGGACCCTGCCCTGGGATCGAAGGGCATGGTCGAGCGCTGGGAGTCGACCTTCAGCGACATCGTCCGCCATGACCTCCCACGCGCCGGCCACTACATCCAGGAGGACGCCCCCGACGAGATCGTCGGAGCGATCATCGACCGCTTCGGGTAGACCGCGACAGATCGTGCCCCAGATCCTGGTGGCCCGGCGTACGTTCGGGAGAACACCGAGAGGAGGGACATGAGGAAACTCACGGTGTTCCTATCCGTGCTGGCACTGCTGGTGGTGACCGCCGTGCCCGCTACGGCCGTCCATGCCGCGCCAGTCGAAGGGCTCTGGGCCGCGATCGACGGTGCTGACGGCAGCCTGATGCTCATGACGATCGAAGAGCAGAACAACGAGACGGGGTTGCTCGATGTCGTGTTCTTCGACACGTGGGCCACGGTTGCCTGCAGCCCGCCGTCGCCGTTCGTGGCGAGGAGCAGCTCGAGCACCTACGACGACGGAGGCGGTGGATTCGAGGGGAGGTTCTTCGCTGATCTCGACCCGGGTCGCTGTCTGCGACGCAGTTCGACACCGCAGATCGGGGCCATCGAGATCGGGTTCTTCCCGGTCGTGCTCGGGACGTCGATGACCGACGACTTCGGCAACCTGTGGGTGAAGATCGGAAGCTGATCGACAGGGCGAGATAGAAGGGACCGGCAAGCCGGTCCCTTCGTCGCGCTCAATCAGGCGCGATGTTCTGATTGAGGCGGAAGAAGTTCGTTGGGTCGTATTGCCGCTTCAGCTTCTTGAGACGGCGGAGCTTGTCCTCGCCATAGGCATCCGCGATCCGGGCTTCGCCCTCCTCCATGAGGAAGTTCACGTAGACGCTCGTGTGATGTGGCGAGAGGGCAGACCAGTACGTCCGGGCCCAGGCGCGCTCCTCCTCGAAGCCCCGCTCGTCGCGGGTGTTGCCGTTGATGTTGAACGTGAACCCGGCACTGCGACCGTGGAATGCTGTCTCGGCGTCGCCCACCCTCGCGACCGCCCCACCCATCTGCCAGACCGCCACACTCGAGACGTCCGACTCGATCGTGTTCCCGTGCTCGACCATCACGTCGATCACCTCGTCGGACAGCTCATCGACGTCGCACGACCGGACGTAGTACCAGGCTCCGTGGCGGTACGACTCGTCGAACATGGATTGATGCTGGAGGAAGGGCTTCGGCTCGCAGAGGTCGAGCAGCGGTGTCGCGAAGCGCTTGAGCGGAGCCATGACCTCCAACCCCACCTCGAGCGGTCCCACGAAGCACCCGACCACGGCGATCACCCTCTTCCCGACGAGCGATCTCGGCACGGTGGCGAGGTCGGGCAATCGGCGTTGGACCACGATGGTCGTGAGGCCGTCGGGAGCATCGCTGACCCAGTCCCGATAGAAGCGCATCACCTCGCGTGCGTGCTCCATCGACCAGAAGACCGGTCCGGCGACCACCTGCGGTCCGATCGGGTTCATCCGGAATCGGAACGAGGTGACAACGCCGAAGTTGCCGCCGCCGCCTCGCACGCCCCAGAACAGGTCGGGACGTTCGGCGTGATCGGCCCTCACGACCTGTCCGTCGGCGGTCACGAGATCGACCGACAGAAGATTGTCGATGGTCAGCCCGTACTTGCGTTGCTGCCAACCGAGTCCACCACCGAGCGTCAGGCCGGCGACACCCGTGTGGGAGACGATGCCAGCCGGCACTCCCATCCCATGAGGGACTGTGGCTCGATCGAGTTCACCGAGCAGAACACCCGGTTGCACGGACACCGTTCGAGCTGAGTGATCGACCTCGATCCGTTTCATCGAGCCGAGGTCGATGACGAGCCCGCCGTCGCACGTCGAGAGCCCGGGGAAGCTGTGCCCACCACCGCGTACCGCGGTCAGCAGGTCGTGTTCGCGTGCGAATGCGATGGAGCGCTGCACATCGGCCACATCAACACACCGCGCCAGCACGGCAGGTCGTCGGTCGATGGAGCCGTTCCACACGGCCCGCAGCTCGTCGTACCGAGCGTGCCCGGGTCGCACCAGCTCTCCGCCCAACCCAGCCTCGAGAGAAGAGAGTGCGCTCGGGGAGAGTTGGGCGGACTGGACTGAGTTCATCAGCGGAGCGTGTCACAGCGCTGCCGACTCGGCAGCGACCGAGGTCTCAGCCTCCTGGAACATGGGTTCCAGCTCACGGTCCGGCCTCGGAAGCGAGCTGCTCGGGTGCTCGAAT
>JBPEXB010000064.1:0-4447 GCA_052032125.1 Acidimicrobiia bacterium | reverse complement strand
GTACTCAGTACTCAGTACTGCGGTTGATGGTGCGAGCGCCGGAGGCGCTTACACGATCAACCGCCGTAGATGCTGGCGATCTCGCTGGCGTAGCGTTCGGCGACCACGTTGCGCTTCACCTTGAGCGTGGGGGTCATCTCGCCACCCTCGATCGAGAAGTCGCTCGGGAGGATGCGGAACTCGCGGATCGACTCGGCCTTGGACACCGAGGCATTGGCCTCGTCGATCGCCGCCTGCACGCTGGCCCGCAGATCCGTGTCGCCCGTCAGGTCGGCCAACTCCCCGGACTTGGCATGCTCCTCGGCCCACCGTGGGAACGCCTCGGGGTCGATCGTGACGAGGGCGCCGATGAAGGGCTTGTCGTCGCCCACCACCATGCACTGACTGATGAGGGCGTTCGCCCGGATCCGATCTTCCAGCACCGCAGGGGCGACGTTCTTCCCGCCGGCCGTGACGATCAGCTCCTTCTTGCGCCCGGTGATGCGCAGGTACCCGTCGGGATCCAGCTCGCCGATGTCACCGGTGTGGAACCAGCCGTTCTGGATCGCCTCGGACGTCGCCGCGTCGTTGTTCCAGTAGCCCTGGAAGATGTGCTCGCCCTTGATCAGCACCTCGCCGTCGTCGGCGATCCGTACGGTGACCCCGGGGATCGGCCGGCCGACCGTGCCGATGCGAAGCGCGTTCGGCACGTTCAAGGTGGACCCGGCGGTGGTCTCGGTGAGCCCGTAGCCCTCCAGCACCGTGATGCCGATGCCGGAGAAGAAGTGCCCGAGCCGCTCACCGAGGGCGGCGCCGCCGGAGAGAGCAACCTCGACGCGGCCGCCGAACACGGCGCGGAGCTTTCCGTAGACCAGCCGGTCGAAGACCGTGTGCAGGACGCGGGTGCCCAGCGAGACCTTGCCGGCCTGGCGCTGTTCGGAGAAAGCGATGGCCGTGTCGACCGCTCGCTTGAAGATGGCGCCCTTGCCGTCGTCGATCGCCTTCTGCTCAGCCGTGTTGTAGATCTTCTCGAACACCCTCGGCACCGAGAAGACCCAGGTCGGCTGGACCATGGACAGCTCCTCGACGAGGTTGGGGATCCCGGTCGAGAAGGCGATGCGTCCGCCGGCATGCAACTGGCCCGCCTGGACCAGGTTGGCGAACACGTGCGCCAGCGGCAGGAACATGAGCGTCACTGCGTTCTCGTGCAGCACCTCGTCCGCCGCCTCCAGGACCTGGCGCAGCTCCCACTGGAAGTTGCGCACGCTCAACACACAGCCCTTGGGCTTGCCCGTGGTACCGGACGTGTAGATGAGGGTGGCGATGTCGCTCTGCTGGACCGACTGCGCCCGCGCCATGACGTCGGCGTCACTGACGCCCTCGCCGGCGGCGGTCAGCTCGTCGAGCCCGCCTTCGTCCAGCGTGAAGACGTGTTCGATCGTGCCGAGTTGGCCGGCCTTCTCCTGGTAGTTCTTCTCCAGGGCGCCGTCACCGCAGATGATGACCTTCGCCCCCGAGTCCTGGACGATCCACTCGACCTGGTCGGCCGAGGACGTCTCGTACACGGTCACGACCGCGCAGCCGGCCGCCCAGATGCCGTAGTTGAGCAGCGTGTACTCGTATCGGGTCGGGGCGTAGATGCAGACCCGGTCGCCCTTCTCCATGCCGAGCGCCATGAGGCCTGCGGCGATCCGGCGGGCCTTGGCCGCCACCTCACCGAAGCTGACGTCGACGAAGTCGCCTCCGTCCGGTCGGTGCGACAGGGCAACCTTGTCGGGACTGGTGCGCTCCCACTCCCAGAGCACCGTCGTCACGTTGTCGTCTTCTGGAACCGTCACCGCACCCGGTGTCGTGAACTCCTGCATGTCGTCTCCACGCTCAGCGTGCTTCGACGGTACCGCTCTCACGGGGTTTTCGCATCAGAATCTCTCCCCGCCAGCGCCCATTCGAAGAGCACCAGGGCGATGACCCCGTAGATCAGGAGGGCCGCCGGCAGCGGCGTGAACGTGTCGTCGAATTGGCGGTCCACCAGTGCGCCGAGGATGGCGCCGCCCATGAGGTTGACGGTGCCGATCACCGCCGCGGCCGTGCCGGCGATGTGGGGGAGCGGCAGGAGCGCCAGTGTGTTGGCGTTCGGGATGATGAGCATGTAGAGCGTCAGGCAGGCGGTCAGGACGATCAGCATCGGCACCAGCGGCGGCTTCCCTTCCGTCGCGAGCGTGAACACGAGGAGGACGCCCGCCACCCCGACGAAGACCCACGAGGCGGCCCGCAGCACGGCCCCCGTGCCGAAGCGGGTGACGATCCGGGCGTTGGCGATGCTCCCCGTGCCCATGGCGGCGGCCACGACGCCGAAGATCACCGGGAAGGCCTCGGGCCGCCCGTAGACCTGGCCGATGATCAGCTCCGAGCTGGCCAGGTAGCTGGTGAAGGCGCCGAAGAGGACGGTGAGGCCCATCGTGGTGCCTGCGGTCAGCCGGGTGCTGGCGATCTCCTTGCCCGATGCCCGGATTCGGGTGAACGTCAGCGGCACTCGCGCCTCGACCGTCAACGTCTCGGGGAGTCGCCGGATCCAGACGGCCAGGATCGCGACGAAGACGACGGCTGCCCAAGCAGTGGTCTGCCAGGGACCTACGGCCACCAGCACCGCCCCGAGCAGCGGCGCCACCACCGGCACCAGGAGAAAGACCGTCATGACGTACGACAGCGCCCGGGCCATCTCGTCGCCTTCGAATCGATCGCGGATCACCGCCTGGGCGACCACCCGGGCGGCGGCGGCTCCGACGCCCCACACGAATCGGCTGGCCAGCACGAGCGGGATGGTGGGTGCCACCGCCACCCCGGCTGCGCCGATGGCGTAGATCGTGAATCCGGCGTAGAGCACCGGCTTGCGACCGAACCGATCCGCCAGCGGACCGTAGGCGGCCTGGGCGGAGGCCATGCCGAGCAGGAACGCCGTGATGATCTGCGCCGGCGTCGTGGAGTCAGCCGCCAGCCCGAAGTCCTCACGGATCGCGGCGAAGGCGGGGAGGACCATGTCGACGGCGAGCGCCGCCACCGCCATCGTCATGGCCAGCATGAAGACCAGCTCGACCCGCCCGATCGGGCGCCTGTCGATCCGGCCCGCGGGCGGAGGAGAACTGCTCACTCGCGCCCAGGGTAGGCGCGTCGAGCCTGGCCGACGGCCGGGTTGTCGGCTCCTCAGGCAGCCTGCAGGACCTTCTCCTGCAGGGCGGCCGCCTCGGCGCCGAACGCCTTCGACAGGTTCACCAACACCGGGTTCAGCTCGTCGAGGGTCCAGTTGAGCGAGGCGACGACCGACGTGAGCTGCCAGATGTCGGCGGCCATCCGATCGCGTCGATCCTGGTAGCCGGCCAGGGCAGTCCGCTCGTCGACCCCTGCGTGCATCTCGAGCACGGCATCGGCCAGCAACTCTGCATCGCGCATGGCGTCCGTCAGCCCGTGCCCGGTGAGGGGATCCTTGAAGTAGCCGGCATCTCCCACCAACGCCCAGCCGGGGCCGTGCGCCTGGCGCTTGAAGCCGTCCAGGCCCGGGAAGAGCGTCATGCGCTCGACCCGCCGGGCGGCCCGCATCGAGTCGAGGCGCCAGGGCGCCACCTCGGCCAAGAGTTGGTCGAACCCGGCCTGCGGGTCCGGTCGCACGGTGCGCTCGAAGCGATCGCGGGAAGCGCCGACCCACACGTTGGTGAGGCCGTCGTTGGTCGGGATGAACCCGACGCCGAGACCCTGCTCGTAGCCCCACTCGTAGCCGCGCACGTCGAGGCCTTCGAAATAGGAGTAGAGCACGGCGCCGTTGCCCCTGGCCCGCTCGTAGATCGGGGCGCCCACCGTCCTGGCCACGCGGGAGTTCACGCCGTCGGCTCCGATGACCAGACGGGCGGTCGCCTCGAAGCGGGCGCCGTCGGCGGTCTTGCCGACGATGCCGGTGACGCGGTCGGCGGCGCCACGCAGCAAGCCGGTCACGGAGACGCCGAAGCGGACGTCCGCCCCGGCCGCCACCGCCGCGCCCGACACGATCGGGTCCAGGACCGTACGGCGGGGCGCGTAGAGGGCGTCCACCCCTGCCCGGGGACGGATGTCGATGTGCTCGGTCCGGTCGCCGAGATGCAACTCGGTCGTCCGCACCGGAGGAGTTCCGGCGTCGATCACGGCGCCGAGCAGTCCCCACTTGGAGAGCTGCACGACCCCGCCCCGCATGAGGGCGTGGGTCGAGCGGGTGTCGGACCCGGGGGCGGATCGGTCGACGACGAGGGTGCGGACACCCTGGCGCGCCAAGAGCATGGCCGTGGCAGCGCCGGCCACCCGGCCGCCGACGACGATGACGTCGTACTCGTGTGTCATGGGTCTCCTCCAACGATCACCGTCAGTGTCGGAGGAGCCGGTTCGCGGCACATGGGTGGGAGCTACCCATATCTGAGGGGGCGGGCCTGCGGCCCGCCCCCTCAGA
>JBPEXB010000639.1:0-1561 GCA_052032125.1 Acidimicrobiia bacterium | reverse complement strand
GCCCTCCCGATGGTCGAGCGGCACATCACGATCGCCTGCGTGTCGAACCCGATCGGCGGCGGCTTGATCGGCAACGCCAAGTGGCTCGGAGTCCCCCTCGCCACCCTGCTCGGCGAGGCCGGCATCGCTCCGGGCGGCGACCAGGTCATCGGGCGGTCGGTCGACAACTTCACGGTCGGATTCCCCACGGCTGCGGTGTTCGATGGGCGCGAGGCGCTGCTGGCAGTGGGCATGAACGGCGAGCCGCTCCCCTTCGAGCACGGCTTCCCGGCCCGTCTCGTCGTCTCCGGCCTGTATGGCTATGTGTCGGCGACCAAGTGGCTGTCTGAGATCGAGCTGGCCGGCTGGGACGACTTCGACGGGTATTGGATCCCACGGGGATGGGCCAAGGAGGCCCCGATCAAGACTCACTCGCGGATCGACACGCCACGGCACAACAGCAGCCACGACGACCTGCAGATCACCGTGGCCGGGGTGGCTTGGGCCCAGAACCGAGGCATCGCCCGGGTCGAGGTCAGGGTCAACAAGGGCCCGTGGATCGAGGCCGAGCTGCCCGAGGAGCTGACCATCGACACCTGGCGGCAGTGGCGAGCCGATGTCGAGTTGTCGCCCGGCTCGAACGAGATCCAGGTTCGCGCCACCGACGTCACGGGTGTGCCCCAGACCGAGGAGCGCAGCCCGGTCGCTCCCGACGGCGCCACCGGCTACCACACCATCCGGGTCACCGCCTAGGCAGGCCGTCCGGGCTGGGGATCTGAGCCACTCCCCGGTACATTTCGACGATGAGCAGCACGCCCAGGGTGGTGATCGTCGGAGCCGGTTTCGCCGGCATGTGGGCCGCCAAGAAGCTGGCCAAGGCCCCCGTCGACGTGCTGCTGATCGACCGCAACAACTACCACTCGTTCTTCCCACTGCTGTATCAGGTGGCAGCAGCCGAGTTGGACCCCGCCGACATCGCCTACCCGATCCGCACCATCTTCCGGCGCCAGAAGAACTTCACCTTCCGGCTGGGCAGCGTCTCCGAGATCGACCCCGAACAGCAGGAGGTGGTCATCGATGGCGAGCGGGTCTCCTACGACTTCTTGATCTTCGCCCCGGGCTCGGTCACCCGCTACTTCGGCGTCGACGGCGCCGAGGAGCACGCCTTCCCGCTCCGCACGCTCGACGAGGGGCTGCGCCTGCGCAACCACCTGCTGCGCACCTTCGAGGCGGCCGCCGCGGCCAGCTCCGACGAGGAGCGACGGCGCCTGCTCACCTTCGCCATCGTGGGCGGCGGCCCGACCGGGGTCGAGTTCGCCGGCGCCCTCCAGGAGCTGCTGCGGGGGCCGTTCGCCAAGGACTTCCCCGAGCTGTCGGCGGCCCAGGCCCGGGTCGTGCTGCTCGAGGCCGCCGACCGGGTGATCGGCATGTATCCCGATCGGCTCTCCGACTACGCCCGCCGCCGCCTCGAGCGAATGGGCGTCGAGGTGCGGCTGGGCGCCACCGTCGAGTCGGTGGCCGCCGATGCGGCCGTCGTGGCCGGCGAGAAGCTCCCCACCGCCACCGTGGTGTGGACCGCCGG
>JBPEXB010000638.1:0-1923 GCA_052032125.1 Acidimicrobiia bacterium | reverse complement strand
CCAAGGGGGAGCATCCGGGCACCGGGCACCGGGAGCCAGGCACCGGGCCCCAGGCACCCGCCTTCACTCTTCCAGGCCGACCTCGCGCTCGGCGTCCTCCAGGCGCTGGCCGCCTGCCAGGACGGGGGCGAACAGGTCACCCACCCGCGACAGGCGGTCCCAGATGGTGGCGATGGTGAAGTCGTCGGGACGCACGTCGTCGAGCTCCTCCCAGCGCAGCGGTGTGGAGACCGGCGCCCCGGCCCGGGGCCGCACCGAGTACACGGAGGCGATCGTCGCCCCGCCGCGGTTCTGGCCGACGTCGATGTACACCTTCCCCTTCCGGCTGGGGATGTGGCGATCCATCGTGATGTCGTCGGGGTTGGCCGCCAGCATCAACCGGCCGACCGCATCCACGAACCGGCGAATACGCTCGTAGGGGTAGATCGGCTCCAGCGGCACGTAGATGTGGATCCCGGTCGCCCCCGACGTCTTGGGGTAGCCGCGCAGCCCCAGCCCGTCGAGAGCCACCTTCAGCAGCTTGGTCACCGACACCACCTGGTCGTACGTGGCGCCCTCGGCGGGGTCGAGGTCGAAGATGGCGAAGTCCTCGTGCTCGATGTGCTGCACCCGGGACAACCAAGGGTGGATCTCGATGCAGCCCATGTTGGCCAGCCACATCAGCGACTCGGCATCGCGGGCGGTCACGAACTCGATCACCCCCCGCTCCTGGGAGGCGAGCGGCGCCAGCGGCATCCAGTCGGGCTGGTGCCCGGGCGCCTGCTTCTCGTAGAAGAACCCTCCCTCCGCGCCGTCGGGGAACCGGGCCATGACGATCGCTCGGTCCTCCAGGTGCGGCAGCAGATACGGCGCCACCGAGGCGTAATAGGCGATCAGATCGCCCTTGGTGTAACCATCGGGGAAGAACTTCTTGTCGAGGTTGGACAGCCGTAGCGGACGGTCGTGACCGATCAATGCATACCCGTCGGTCGTCTTCTCCGCTCGCGGTGCAGCCGGGAACTCGACGGCTCCGCTGGCCACCGCCACACCTTCGTCTTCCAGGGGTTTCAGGTCGTTGAGGGTGGTGGCGATGTCGGCATAGATCGACTCGTGCGACTCACGATCCCGCGATTCGGAGATGATGGTCATCCGCATGCCCGCCGCCCGGGCCGCCTCGACGAGCGGTCCGACCCGAAGCGTCCCCTCGCCGTACCCGATGTGGCGGATCTCGCCGGTCTCGCCGTACTGCACGTCGCTGAACTGGGTGTGGAGCGGGTCGAGCATCCAGCCGGGAAAGTTCTCCCGCAGGAAGCCGATCACGGCGGTGAAGGCGTCGACGGTCGTGAGCTGGCCCTGGGTGACGGCGTGCACGTGCGCCCAATCGACCACCGGCCGCACGAACGGGAACTCGTTGGCGAGGAGGGCGATGTCGCCGAGGCTGCCGATCTGGGTCGTCTTGCCGGCCGTCTCCAGTCCGACGCCGACTCCCAGGTGCGACACCTTCGAGCCGATCCACTCGAGGTGCTCGCGAATGCGCGGCATCAGGTCCTCGGGTGTCTCGTCGCGCATCGCTCCGAGGTGGGCCACCACCACCCGGGCATTGAGCTCGGCACCGAGCTTGACCGTGTGCTCGATCGCCGCCCGGCACTGCTTGGCGTTCTGCGGGTCCTGCACCGTCAGGACGGCGAAGTAGGGAGCGTGGGCCGACAGCCAGATCCCCCGCTCGTCGGCCTTGGCGGCGAACTCGGCGCAGCGCTTCTCCTTCCAGGGGAAGTCCTTGACGAAGGCCAGCTCGAAGGCGTCGTGCCCGCGCTCGAGCAGTCCGTCGAGGAACTCCTCGTCCGACATGCCCTGGGGAGGGAGGCCCGAGTAGCCGTAGCGGATCACCCGGCGAGGTTAGGGCTCGGCCGGTCTGGCAGCCGACCGGCCAGGCCTAGGGTGAGC
>JBPEXB010000637.1:0-12317 GCA_052032125.1 Acidimicrobiia bacterium | reverse complement strand
GAGGCGTCGCCGACCGGATCGAACAGGGTGCGGACGGCACGTTGCGGGTCGTCGACTACAAGACCAGCAAGTCGCCACCGACGAAGAAGGACGCCGCTGCCTCGATCCAGCTCGGCTTCTACCTGCTGGCGGCCGCCCACGACGACGACGTGGGGAGGTTCGGACGGGTGGCCCATGCCGAGTACTGGCATCCCCTGGCCACCGCACCGACGAGGAGGGTGACCCCCTTCGACCCCGACAACGTGGACGGCGTGCGCGAGACGCTGGCGCTCATCGCCGATGGCATCCGTTCCGAGGACTGGACTCCTCATCCGTCCGACGGATGCCGGACATGCTCGGTCAAGCTCGTGTGCCCTGCCTGGCCGGAGGGTCAGGAGGCGTTCGCCCGATGACCCTGGTCCCGAGCCCCGAACAGCAGGCCGTGCTGGACCACGGGCTGGCACCGTTGCGCGTGGAGGCTGGAGCGGGCACCGGCAAGACGACCACGCTGGCGCTGCGGGTGGTGGCGTTGATGGACCGGTTCGACGTCGAACCGGAGCAGATCCTCGGTGTCACGTTCACCAACAAGGCCGCCCACGAGCTGGAGGAGCGGATCCGGGCCGTGCGGGCGGGACTGGTCGACCCGGCCCGACAGGTGGACGTGTTCACGTACCACGGCTTCGCCGCCCAGCTCTTGCAGACCCACGGGGTGCTGGTCGGCGTCGAGCGCGGCACCGACATCATCACGCCCACGTTCTCGCGCCAGATCCTCCTCGATGCCATCCGCACGGCGCCGTTCGCCCTGCACGACATCACCCACCGTCCGACGATCACCAGCTCGCTCCTGAAGCTCGCCGGCGACCTGGCGGACAACCTCTGCACAGCCGAGCAGCTGCTCGGGCGAGCGGCAGTGGACGAGAACGACGCCAAGCGCCACGAGTTGGCGGGGGCACTGGCCAACTACACGAAGGCCAAACGGGCGCTCGGCGTGCTCGACTACGGCGACTTGATCGCCTTGGCCGTCGAACTCGTCGAGGACCACACCACCGTCGCCGCCCGGGTGAGGGAGCGCTACCGCTGTGTCCTGCTCGATGAGTATCAGGACACCAACCCGGCCCAGCGCCGGCTCTTCCAAGCGTTGTTCGGTGACGGGGCGGCCGTGACGGCGGTCGGTGATCCCGACCAGACCATCTACGAGTGGCGGGGCGCCACGCCCGACAACTTCCGCTCGTTCCCGCAGCACTTCATGGACGCCGCGGGTGGTCCAGCCATCTCGCTGCCCCTCACCGTCAACCGTCGGTCGGGACAGACGATCCTGGACCTGGCCAACCGGGTCCGCCAGGAGCTCACGACCTCATCTCCGGGGCTCGATCTCGTGGCGGCCGATCCGGCAGCGCCCTCCCGGGTGACCGTGGCGTGGCATGCCGACGCCCGTCGGGAAGCGGAGGCGATCGCTGAGCAGCTCCACCGGCTCCACCAGGACGAGGGCATCCCGTGGAGCGAGATGGCGGTGCTGTTCCGCAAGAACAAAGACATCGGTCTGGTGCGAGACGCGCTCGACGAACACGAGGTCCCTCTGCAGGTGGCCAACCTGGGGGGCCTGCTCGGTATCCCCGAGATCGTCGAGATTCACGCCTGGCTGCGGATCCTGGCCAACCCGGGCGACGGGCCGGCCTTGGCCCGGCTGCTCCTCGGCGCTCACCATCGGCTCGGCTTCGCCGATCTCGCCCCCCTGGCACGCTGGGCGGCGGCTCGGTCGGGCGACGAAGACGCCGAGGTCCTCGATCACACCCTCGTCGAGGCGCTCGAGCACCTCGACGAGATCGAGGTCGGATCCGACACCCGCGCCCGCCTCGAGTCCTTCCAGGCGCTCCATCGCCGATTGCTCACCTTCGCCCAAGGCGCGTCGCTCGCCGAGCTGACGAGGGAGATCCTGAGTGCCACCGGTGCCTGGCACGAGATCGATGCCATGCCGCACCCGGCCGGGCTCTCGGCCCGGCTCAACGTGCATCGGTTCCTCGACCTCGTCGAAGACTGGAGCCCGCTCGAAGGCCGCCCCTCGCTGGATGCCTTCCTCACCTATCTCGAGCTCATGGCCGAAGACCCCGTCGAGGAGCTCGACACGGCGAGAGTCGGTACCGGCGAGGCGGTCACGCTCCTCACCGTGCATCGCGCCAAGGGCCTCGAGTGGGACGCCGTGTTCGTCCCTGGCCTGTATCACGGCAACTTCCCGAGCTTCGGGCGCATCCTCGACCCCTCTACCCGGCCCTACACCGTCCCGGCCGACCTGCGGCTCGATCCCGAGGCGCGGGCGCAACTGGACCCGGATCGATCGGACGACGCCCGCGAGCAGTGGCTGCGGGCCCGGCACACCGACCAGGAATGGCGGCTGGCCTACGTGGCGGCCACCCGAGCGCGACGGCACCTCTCGCTCAGCGGCGCCGTCTGGTACGGCACGCCCGAACCCAACAAGCGGCCTGCCAAGCCCAGCCGCCTGCTCGAGGTGGCCCGCGACCTCCAGGGCACAGAGATCGACGCCTGGATGGCCGAGCCGGGTGAGCGGCCCGCAACGCTGCGGTTCCCCCCTGCTCAGGCCGGGCCAGATCCTCACCTGGGCACCACCTGGGATGCCACGCTCCGCTCCATCGTCGAGGACCCGGGCTGGGCGCGAGCGCGGGCCGAGGAGCTCGGGGTGGAGGATTCCTACGATGCCGCAGTGCACGAATTCCAGGAGACCCTGTTCTCGCTGCCCGAGCCGGCCACCGCGGCCGACCAAGAGAGCGAGATCCGGGCGAGCGTCACCGGCCTCGTGACGTACGACGAGTGCCCGAAGCGCTACTACTGGTCCGAGGTCGACCGACTGCCGCGCCGCCCCACCGACTCGGCGAGACGCGGCGTCGAGTTGCATCGCCGCATCGAGCTGCACAATCGCGGCATGGTGCCGTTCGAGGATCTCACCGACGACCTCTACGACCGGGCACCCGACGAGGGAGCCCCGTCGGAGGGCGGGTGGTCCGCATTCGAGGGGTCCCGCTACGCCGCCGAGCCACCCCGCTTCGTCGAGGTCCCGTTCGAGATGCCGGTCGGCGACGATGCCTGGGTACGCGGCCGGGTCGACGCGGTCTACCTCGACGGGGCGGACGGCTGGGAGATCGTCGACTTCAAGAGCGGACGACGCACCGGCCGTCGCACCGACGTGCAGCTCCAGGCGTATGCGCTCGCAGCGATCGAGTCGGGGCTCGGTGCCGACCCACCCGAGCGCCTGGCGGTCAGCTACGTCTACCTCGGGTCCGGCCTCGAAGTCGACCGCCAGGACGTCGACGAAGCATGGCTGGCTCGGGCCCGAGCATCGTTGGGTGCGCTGATCGGTGGGATCCGCAACGAGGCGTTCGAGCCCTCGCCGTCGGAAGCCTGCCACGGATGCGACTTCCTGCGGTTCTGCGACGCCGGCAAGGACCACGTCGGGTCCTAGCCGTCAGCTCCGACGACCTTTCCGTCGCGGGTCTCGACGATCACGGTGAACGGGCCGTCGTTGCGCAGGTCCACGTCCATCATCGCCCCGAACCGGCCGGTGGCGACCTCGAACCCGTCGGCGGCGAGCGCCTCGGCGAGCGCGTCCACGAGAGGCTCAGCGACCTCCGGGGGGGCGGCACCGGTGAAGCTCGGCCTCCGGCCGCGCTTGACGTCCCCATAGAGGGTGAACTGGCTCACCACCAGCGCGGCGCCACCCACATCACGCAGAGAGCGGTTGAAGCGCCCGTCGTCGTCCGGGAAGATCCGCAGGTCGGCCAGCTTGGCGGCCATCGCTTGCGCGTCGCGGATCGTGTCGCCGGTGCCGGCTCCCGCCAGCACGAGCAGCCCAGGGCCGATCGCACCCACCACCTCGCCGTCCACCGAGACGGATGCATGAGCCACACGCTGGATGACCGCTCTCATCGCTGGGACGGTAGTGGGCCAAGTACCGAGTACCTGGCCCGTACCGAGTACTTGGTACCTGGTACCGAGTACCGTGCCCGCCGTTGTCTCGACGCCCCGCCTGCGGAGTAGGTTGTCGCCCACCATGCGTTGCCATCACGTTCGTCGCGTACTCAGTACTCAGTACTCAGTACTCGGTACGGCGAAGCCACATACACTCCTCGCATGACGCCGACGATCGAGCTGGACGCCTTGGGCGCCGTGGCCGCCTGGCCCGACGGTCTCCACACCTCCGTCGTCGTGCTGGCCGATCCGGCCAGCCGGCTGGAGCTCGACCTCGTCAAACGATGGGTGAGCGAGCATGCGCCGGACGGCGTCACCGTCGACATCATCACGATGCCGCCGTCACGGAGGCGCAAGCCCTACCAGCGGGTCGACCCACGGCTCGAGGCCCGGCTGCAGCGGGACGACAATCCGCTGGTGCTGCCGGTCCGGGTCGTGTGGATGGCCAAGGTCAGGGACGGGCGGCGGTCGTTGAGCTGGCGCGACTTCCTGTCGCTGCGGGATCCCCGCGACCCGGACGTCTTCAGCCAGCACGCCATCGTCCGCATGCACCCGGATCGGGTCCGCATCCTCGCCGGCGGCGCAGCGACGGTCGGCGAGCTGCGTGCCGCTCACGACGAGAGCGTCGTCGTGTCCAGCTTCGCCGAGTTCGTCGTCCAGCGTGGACGGGTGGCCCTGGAGCGGGCCGAGCGTGACGTCCGGGGCGCCCGGTACAAGATCCCCAAGCTCGTGCGGGAGGAGATCCTCCAGCGCGGCGACTTCCGCGACGGCCTCGCCCAGCTGGCACCCCAGGTAGGGCGGCCGCTGGAGCAGATGTACCGCAAGTCGTCGCGCTACCTCAAGGAGATCGCTGCGTCCCACTCACCCTTCGTGATCGACCTGGTGGCCAGCGGCATCAGGCTCATCTACAAGCAGGGGTACGGCTCGATCCGCTACGACGCCGACCAGTTCAAGGAGCTGTACGCCCTCGGCACCCGTTACCCGCTGGTGTTCCTGCCGAGCCACAAGTCCAATCTCGACCACCTGGTGCTCCAGTACCTGCTGTGGGAGAACGACCTGCCGCCCAACCACACCGCCGGCGGCATCAACATGAACTTCTTCCCGGTCGGCCCGATCATCCGGCGCACCGGCGTGTTCTTCATCCGTCGCAGCTTCAAGGACAACCCGACGTACAAGTTCGTGCTGCGCTCTTACATCGACTACCTGATCGAGAAGCGCTTCCCCCTCGAGTGGTACATCGAGGGCGGCCGCAGCCGCACGGGCAAGCTGATGGCGCCCCGGTTCGGCATGCTCGTCTACGTCGCCGACTCGCTCGCCGCCGGCAAGTCCGACGACGTGTATCTGATCCCCACCTCGATCAGCTACGACCACATCCAAGAGGTGGGTGCCTACGCCGCCGAGCAACGAGGGGTCGCCAAGGAGAAGGAGAGCTTCCGCTGGGTGGTCAAGACGGTCAGGAGCCTCCGCAAGCGGTACGGCAACATCCACCTGCGCTTCGGCGAGCCGCTGTCCCTCGACAAGGAGCTCGACCCGACGCTCGAAGGCGACGCCCGCCACCTGGACATCCAGAAGGTGGCGTTCGAGGTCGCCGTCCGCATCAATCGCGTCACCCCGGTCACGCCGACCTCGCTGGCCACGGTGGCCCTGCTGTCGGCGGGGGGCCGCGGGCTGACCCGAGCCGAGTTCGCCGAGCGGCTCGCCGAGCTGGTCGACCAGGCGCAGGCGCGTGACCTCCCCTCCACCGAGCCGCTGGGCGTGCTGCGGACGGAGCACGGGATCGACGAGGTCGCCGCCTCGCTCGCCGAGCACGGCATCCTCGCCATCCACCGCACCGCCGACGACACCGTTTACGAGATCGAGCACGATCAGCACCTGGCGGCCGCCTACTACCGCAACACGATCGTGCACTTCTTCCTCACGGCTGCGATCGCCGAGCTGAGCCTGGTGGCCGCCGAACGAGCCCCCGACGCGCCTCGTGCGGCCTTCTGGCAGGAGGTGCGCGCCCTGCGAGATCTGCTCAAGTTCGAGTTCTTCTTCTCGGAACGGTCCGCCTTCCAGGAGGAGGTCCACCAGGAGCTCGACCTCTGGGACGAGCAGTGGTTCGACCGGGTGGCCGCCCGGGAGAGCCGAGCGGTGCTCGAGTCGATCCGGCCCTACCGGTCGCCGTGGGTGCTGCGCGCCTACCTGGAGGCCTATCTGGTGGTGGCCGAGGAGCTGGCGGCCCGCTCGATCGACGAGCCGTGGGACGAGAAGGTCTTCCTGAAGGCCGCCCTCGCCCGGGGCGGCCAGTACCTGGCGCTCGACAAACTGGAGGCGGCCGAGTCGGTGTCACAGAGCCTCTTCAAGACGGCGCTGCAGCTCGCCGAGAATCGCAACCTGCTCGAGCCGGGCCGGCCGATGCTGGGACGTGATCGCCAGGCGTTCGCCGACGAGCTCCGCCATCATCTCGCCCTGCTCTCCAGCCTGGACCCCCGCTGACGTCAGGCCGTCAGCACGTGCCGGAGGCGCACGGTGGCGATGGCCAGCAACCCGACGGCGAACGCCGCCAGGACTCCCAGCTCCGGGAGGATGTCCACGATCGTGCCTCCCCGGCGGATCAGCTCGGCGAACCCGTCGAGCGCCCAGGCGTGCGGAGTGATGTGCGCAACCTGCTGCATCGTGTCGGAGAACACCTCGAGCGGCACCATGCAGCCGCCGAGCGCGGCAAGACCGAGGCCGGCGAACACACCGATGGAGCCGGCCTGCTGATCGTTGGAGAAGATCGAACCGGCCAGCATGCCGGCGCCCGACCCGACGAGCGAGAAGAGCACGACGAGGGCGATGGCGCCCAGCGGGTTTCCCCAGTTCACCCCGAAGACGACGAGTGAGCCGATCATGATGAACACACTCTGGACCAGCGCCACCCCGAACCTGCCGAGGGTCTCACCGACCAGGATCTCCCCCGTCGAGGTCGGGGTCGAGAGCATGCGGCGGCTCACCCCCCACGTGCGGGTCTGGATCAGGGCCGCAGACCCGGCCAGCGAGGTCAGGAAGGTGAACAGCAGCAGCTGTTGGGAGGCGCCGAGGTCGAAACGCCCCACGTCGCCGTCGAACACCGCCTCGCCCACGAAAGAGGACTCGACCGAGACCCCGGGGAGGACCGCTCTCGCACTGTCGACGGCGGCGAGGCTCTCTTCGAAGCCCAGTCCCGCCTCGGCCACCACGGCCGCCGCCGCCCCCAGGCGGCTTCGCTGGTCCGCCGCCACCGCGTCGACGATCGCCCGCAGCTGCTGGGCGAGGTCGTCCTGACGGGCCATGAACTCGAGCTCCGCCGGCGAGCCGCTCGTCACCGATCCGTCGTAGCCGGCTGGGATCACCAGCGCCGCGTTCACCCGGCCCCGTTCGACGTCTTCCAGCGCGTCGGCGCGGTTGTCGGCACCCACGACCTCGATGCGCTCGACGGCGCTCAGCTCGGCCACGATCTCGGCCGCCAGCTCGCCATCGTCGCCTCCGACGACCGCGATCCGCGGCGTGAATCCCCCACCGAACGTCGCCCCGATCACCAGGATGAGCAGCATCGGGAAGATGAAGACGAAGAAGATGTTCGAGCGGTCCCGCAGCAGACGCCGCACGTTGGTCCCGGCGATCACGAAGGCCTTCATGCGCTGACCATCCGCCCGACGCGGGCGGCGGCGATGCCGGCCGTCGCCCCGGCGAACACGAGCAGCGCCAGGACCGGTGTCACGATGTCGCCGATCCCGCCCCCGGCCGAGACATCGCCCAACCCGCGCAGGAACCAGGCGTGCGGGGTGAGGAGCGAGAGGTTGGCCAGGACCCCCGGGCCCTGGCTGAGGGGGAAGAAGGATCCGCCGAGCAGCCCCAGCACCACGGCGACGATCGACTGCCAGTTGGCTGCCTGTTCGGGGCTGTTGGCGAGCGTCGCGATCACCCCCATGATCCCGAGCGCCGCCAGCACACCGAACACCATGAGCACCAGCACCGCGAGCGGGTCACCCCAATCGGCACCAACCAGCCAGGTGGTACCGAGCGCCAGGACGATCATCGAGACCAGGCCCACGACGAACGACGCGATCGCCTTGCCGGCCACGATGCTCATCCGTGGAATGGGTGCGGCCAAGAGGCGCGGCATCGTGCCGACGGTGCGCTCCTGGATCAGGCTGGCGACGCCGAACTGCACCGTGAAGAACAGGAAGAAGACCGCCATCCCTGCCGAAAAGAAGGTGGTGCCGGACAGCTCGCGAGTCGCGGCCGACACATCAGCCAGGGTGACCAGGTCGGCGTCGAGGCGCGTGGCTTCGGCGAACACCGCCGGATCGCCGTACCCGCCGACGACCGCCACCGCGCCGGCCAGCTGTGCCTCGGCGAGGTCGCCCGCATAGCCGCGGGCGATCGCAGCGCCGATCTCGGTCGAGATCGGTGCATCCACGTTGCCGATCACCTCGAGCCCGGCGGGCGAACCACCGAGCACCGCGGCCTCGAAGCCGGACGGGACGATCCAGCCCACCCGCACGTCACCGGACTCGACCTGGGATCGCAGGCTGCCCGGATCGTCGAACGTCTCCAAGGTGATGAGGCCGTCGTCGACGAGCGATGGCAGGACCTGGTCGGTGAAGACCTGGCTGACCTCGCTGCGATCCAGATCGACCACGGCTGCCCGGATCTCGAAGTCCGCCCCCGTGAAGTCGGGGATGATCAGCGAGAAGATGAAGGCGAGGCCCAGCGGGGCGACGACGCCGAGCAGAAAGGCCGAACGGTCACGGATCCGCTGGCGCAGGTCCTTGCCGGCGATCAGGAGCGCCGCGTTCATCGGCGAGCGTTGTCAGTCACGGAGGGCCTTGCCGGTGAGATGCAGGAACACGGCCTCGAGGTCGGGTTCGATCACCTCGACCCCGCTCACCGATGCGCCGCTGTCGGTGATGGCGGACAGTGAGGCAGCCAGCACCCTGCCGGCCTCCGGCACCATCAGGTCGATGAACCCCCCGCCGTGCGAGACCTCGTCGACACCGGGCACCCGGGCGGCGGCTTCGGCAGCCCGGGTTGCGTCACCGGTCACCGCGAACCGAACGTGATCGCGCTGGCCGACCAGGGCCACCAGGTCCCGCCTCGTGCCCTCGGCCTTCAGCACCCCGTCGTCGATGATCCCGACCCGATCACACAGGCGCTCGGCTTCCTCCATGTAGTGGGTGGTGTAGAGCACCGCCAGGCCCTCGCTGCTCAACTGCTCGACGCTCTCGAGGATGGCGTTGCGGCTCTGCGGGTCCACCCCGACCGTAGGCTCGTCGAGGATCAGCAGCCGCGGCTGGTGGAGCAGGCCGATGCCGATGTTGAGGCGCCGCTTCATGCCGCCGGAGAACGTCTCCGCCCGATCCGCAGCGCGGTCGGTGAGCCCGATGACGCCGAGCACGGTCTCCACCCGCTCGGCCAGGGAGGTGCCCGACAAGCCCTGCAACTTGGCGAAGAATCGGAGGTTCTCGCGAGCGGTCAGATCGGGGTAGATCGCCAGGTCCTGCGGCACGAAACCGATCTCCGACTTGGCATCAGGCGTCGAGACCGACACCGGGCGGCCATCCACGAACACCTCGCCGGCGTCCGATTGAAGGATGCCCACGACCATCGAGATGGTGGTCGTCTTTCCCGCACCGTTCGGCCCCAGCAAGCCGTAGGTCTCCCCTTCGGCGATCGAGAAGCCGACGCCGTCGACCGCCTTCAGCTGGTCGAAGGACTTCTCGAGCCCGGAACACTCGAGCACGCTCATGGACACTCCCTGGGTTTCTCGCCGCATACTCGCGCACTCGGCGCACGCGGTGACGTCCTCACTCGGCCCTGGTGCTCAGCGGACCGGCGCTCGTAGAATCGGCGCCATGCCTCCGCTCCCCTCGGACGAGCAACGCCGGGACCTGCATCATTGGATGCGCTTGACGCGCACCCTCGACGACCAGATCGCCGCGATGTGGAAGCAGGGCCGTGGTGTGGGCGGCACCTTCAACCAGCGCGGCCACGAGGCGATCAGCGTCGGGGCCGGGTCGGCGCTGGGACCGGACGACGTGGTGGCCCCGATGCACCGCGACCTGGGCTGTTACCTCCTGCGGGGGATGACCCCGCGCCGGATCATGGCCAACCAGCTCGGGCGGGTCACCGGTGTCACCGCCGGCAGGGACGCCAACCTGCACGGGCTGGGAGACCTGTCGCTCGGCATCATCGGGTTCGTCAGCCACCTGCCCCAGTCGATGGCCGCCGCCCTCGGCGCCGCGATGGCCTTCACCTACCGCAACGAGGACAGGGTGGCGATGACCTTCGTCGGTGACGGCTCCTCCAACACCGGCCTGTTCCACGAGGTGCTCAACCTGGCTGCGGTCCAGAAGGCGCCGCTGGTGGTGATCGTCGAGAACAATCAGTACGCCTACTCCACGCCGCTCTCGGAGCAGATGGCGATCAGCAGCATCGCCGAGCGAGGTCCGGCCCACGGCGTGCGCTCGGACGCAGTCGACGGCAACGACGTCGAGGCGGTGCTGACGGCGGCCTCTGACGCCGTGGACCACGCCCGCTCGGGCGGGGGACCGACGCTGATCGAGTGCCGGACCATGCGCATGCTCGGGCACGCCATCCACGATGGCGCGGAATACGTGCCGCGGGAGCTCCTGGCCCGCTGGGAGTCTCGAGACCCGCTGGTGCTCTACGAGGGGAAGCTGCTGGCAGGAGACATCGTGGACGGCCAGTACCTCGCCGACGAGGAGAAGCGCTGCCGCGAGATCGTCGACGACGCCATCGAGTTCGCCGAGACCAGCGACTGGCCCGACCCGTCGACCATCACCGATGGAGTGTTCGCCCCGTGACCGACGGCAACTTCGGCTTCAGCGGCGACACGCTCACCGAACGCACCGACGACTCGACGATGAGTTACGTCGATGCCATCACCGATGCCCTGCGGCACGAGATGCGGAGGGACCCCGACGTCTTCGTGATGGGCGAGGACGTCGGCGGGAGTTTCGGCGGTGCGTTCAAGGTCACCCGGGGGCTGGCCGAGGAGTTCGGCGACGAGCGGGTCATGAACATGCCGATGACCGAGCTCGGCTTCGTCGGGGCGGCCAACGGCATGGCGCTCATGGGCCTTCGCCCGGTCGTCGAGATGCAGTTCGCGGATTTCATCAGCACCGCCTTCGACTCGATCGTCCAGTTCGCCGCCACCAACCACTACCGCTGGGGGGCGCCGGTGCCGTGGGTCATCCGGGCACCTGCTGACGGCGGGATTCGCTCCGGGCCGTTCCACAGCCAGAACCCTGAGGCGTGGTTCGTGCACACCCCCGGCCTGAAGGTCGTCGTGCCCTCGACACCGGCCGACGCCAAGGGACTGCTGATCGCCTCGATCCGCGACGACAACCCGGTCATCTTCTTCGAGGCCAAGCCGTTGTACCGGTCGCTGAAGGGCGAGGTGCCGGCCGGCGAGCACGTGGTCCCCATCGGCGAGGCCCGCCTCGTTCGCCAAGGCACCGACGTGACCGTGGTCACCTACGGCACCATGGTCCATCGGGCCTCGGAGGCCGCCGCGGAGCTCGCAGAGCAGGGGGTGTCGGTGGAGGTGATCGACCTGCGATCGCTGAAGCCCTGGGACGCCGACGCCGTGCTGTCTTCGGTGGCCCGCACGGGACGCGCCCTGGTGGTCCACGCCGCCAACCAACTGGCCGGCTTCGGCGCCGAGGTGGCGGCAACGCTCGCCGAGAAGGCCTTCGAGCATCTCGACGCCCCGATCACGCGCCTGGGCGGCCTCGACGTGCCGGTCCCATTCAGCCCGCCTCTGGAAGACGCCTACCGCCCCGACGCCGAGTCGATCGTCGAGGCAGTGACGGCGTTGGTCCAGTACTGAGCGTTGTCCGCTCCACTCGGTACGCTGACCTCGTGCAGCGATTCACCATCGATCTCCGGGGCCCCCTCCACGGCCTCGACTACGGCGGCGAGGGCAGGCTCGTCCTGCTGGTCCACGGCCTGGGCGGGTCGAGCTTCAACTGGGCCGAGGTTGGCGCCGAGCTCACCGCCCACGGGCACGTCATGGCTCCTGACCTGCCGGGATTCGGGCGCACGCCTCCGGCAGGACGGTCGGCGGCGGTCGGAGATCAGGCGAACCTCCTGGCCGAGCTGATCGAGGCGAAGACCGACGAACCCGCCATCGTCATCGGCAACTCGATGGGCGGCATCATCTCGATGATCCTGGCGGCCCGCCATCCGCACCTGGTCGACCGTCTCGTGCTGGTCGACCCGGCGGCGCCGACGTGGACCCCCGACACCATCAACCCGGTGTGGGCCACGATGCTGGGCGTCTACCTCGTTCCCGGCTTCAGCAGCGCCGTCCTCAAGGCCATCCAGCG
>JBPEXB010000636.1:0-2501 GCA_052032125.1 Acidimicrobiia bacterium | reverse complement strand
TTGATCACCGACGTCGACCTGTCGTCACCCCTGGCCGCGGGCCGCTATGCGGTCGTCGAGGGCGAAGCACCTGATGTCGTGAGCGAGATCGCCCTCGCCGAGCTCATCGCCACCCGCATGTCCGTCGGCGTCGGCGACGAGGTGACCCTCCAGCTCGACGACGCGCCCGAGCGCACCTTCCGGCTCAGTGGCATCGTTCGCGATCCGCTGTATCGAGAGGCGCTCTTCGCGGTGCTCGATCCGGCCGGCTTCACCGCCGTCGCTGCGGCGCAGCCCGAACAGCACCGCGTCACGATGTCATGGCTGGTGACACCCACCGATCCAGAGCAGTTCGCCGCCTCCCTCCAGGAACGATGGGCGGCCGCCCGGACCAGCTTCTGGCCTGAGCCTCCGATCGTCGAGCGGCCCGCAGCACTCGAGTCCGTCCCCGACGAGGTCTTCTTCCAGCTCACGCCCGAAGAGATCACGACGCTGGCCGAGAGCGGGCGCGACTCGTTCGAGCTGGAGAGCCTGGCCATCGAGATGGTGTCGGGCCGGCCGCAGATCGTGCTCGCCGACCTCTGGGTCGAGAGCCGTTCACAACGACTCGCCACGTTCTCGTCGGGCGCAGAGAGCGTGCTCGAGCAGCCGCAGATCTTCAGCACGGTCGTCGCGGCGCTGTTGCTCGCCGAGGTGGCCCTCGTGGCAGGCGCCGCCTATGCGACCGGGACGCGCCGCCGCCTTCGTGAGATCGGCCTGCTCGGTGCCAACGGGGCCACGCCAGGCCATGTTCGAGCCGGTGTGCTCGGCGAGGGCGTGATCGGCGGACTGCTCGGTGCGATCACCGGCGTGCTGGTGGCCCTCGCCGCCCTGTCGCTCGGCCGTCCGATCATGCAGCGGTTCATCGACCGGCTCATCGAAGGAAGCCCATTGGCCTGGTCCGACGTGATCGGACCGTTCGTCGCGGGTGTCGCAGCCGCCACCGTGGCCGCCTGGGTGCCGGCCCGGGCCGCCGCCGGCGTGCCGACGCTGACAGCCCTCCAGGGCCGGATGCCGGTCAAGCGGCCGGCTCGCTGGGTCCCGATCGTGGGTGTGAGCCTGGCCGGCTTCGGCGCCTTCCTGCTGATCGTCGCCAAGTCGGCGGTCGGCGACGGTGGCGTGCTGCAGGCGGCGCTCGGCGTGCTCCTGATGATCGGCGGGGTGGCTCTGCTCACCGGTCCGCTCGTGGCGCAGGTGGGACAGGTCGCCGACAGGCTTCCGGCCACCCTCCGGCTGGTGGTCCGCGACGCCGCTCGTCAGCGGACACGGGCGGCTGCCGCGATCTCTGCGCTGCTGGTGGTGCTCATCGCACCGGTCGTGATAGGGATGGCCATGGAGAGCTCCGATGCCAGTTCCCGGATCCACGGCCTGGCACCGCCGGACGACCACGTCGTGGTGCTCGGCGACGCCTCCTCGCCCGACGAGCTGGGCACCGCCACCACCGAGACGGTGGACGTCATCGCTCGGATCATTCCCGAGGCGGCCTCGGCCCTGTTCGGCACCTACGACGCCCAGGTCCGGTTCGCCGGTGAGCTGGAGGCTGAACGTGTGGTGGGAGCGGGCGCCGCCAATCTCGTCTCGGAGCAGTCGGCCGACTCGTTCGGGCCGTACATCCCGGCGGGTCGGGCTGCGGCGGCGACCCCGGCGCTTCTCGACGTGCTCGACCACGCCGAGGTGCGATCGCTGGTGGCGGCCGGCACCCCTGTTGTTTTGGGCGTGGACAGCGGTCCGACCTATGTGGAGATCGACGGCGCTCGCGTGGATGCCCACGAGGTGCCGCTGGCAGTGAGCTGGGGCATGCCCCGGCTTCTCTTGCCGGAGTCGGTCGCCGCCGGGCTGGGTCTCGAGCCGGCGGGAGCCAAGGCGCTCTTCGTGCTCCCGACGACCATCACCGAGGCGCAGCAGAACGAGCTGTGGAACTCGAACCTGGCGGTGGCGGTGCCGTTCGCCAGTGGGCTCGACAACGGCCAGGCGCTGCTGATCGCCCTGGGAGCCACGCTCGTGGTGGTGCTCGGCATCATCGGGCTCGTGACCGCGCTGGCGGCGACCGAATCCGACCGTGACATTCGCACGATCGTGGCAGTGGGCGCCCCACCGTCGATCCGTCGACGGTTCTTGGGCCTGCAGACGACCTACTACACGCTGGCGGCCGCGGTGCTGGCGGCTCCGCTGGCCTGGCTCCTCATGAAGGCGTCGGCACAGACCCAGCGATGGACCGACATCGGCCCGTTCGGCTGGGCGACGTCGGGTGCGGTGCTGGTGCCGTGGGATGTCGTCGGCGTCGTCGTGATCGGGATGCCGATCGTGGTGGGTGTCGCCACGGCGCTGCTCTCCCGATCGCTGCCGTCGGCCCTCCCGCGACGGGTCACCTGATGGTTTCGGGGGTCAGGGGTCCAGGGCCCCTGACTCCCGGAGCAAGTATCGAGTACTGGGTACTGAGTACTGGGGCGGCACAGCGCATCCTCCCCCTCGGGGGGAGGTGG
>JBPEXB010000635.1:0-6322 GCA_052032125.1 Acidimicrobiia bacterium | reverse complement strand
TTCCTGCCGGGCAGTACCAACACGTATCAGACCGATGACTTCTTTGCCTACGAGGGCTTCGCCAAGACGATGGGTGTCACTGTGCCGCTGGTGCTGCTCTTTGCGTTGGCCTGCGTCGCCGGGCTGTACTCGCGGTACCGGCAGACCGGTCCTCTGGAGCAGCATCAGATCCGTTGGATCGCGCTCGCCGGTGTTGCGTTGGCGGTCTCGCTGCTCATCGGCTACCTCCTGTCCCCTGGATCGCAGTCGACCTGGGACCTGGTCATTCTCGCCGGCATTGCTGTCTTCCCGGCGTCGTTCGGCGTCGCCATCCTGAAATACCGCCTCTATGACATCGATGTCGTCATCTCCAAAGGCGTCACCTACCTGGGGCTGGCCGGAGCCGTGACGGCGCTCTACGCGGGCGTCGTGGTGGCGCCGGTGCTGATCCTGGGGGCGTCGGTGGATGACCGCGGAACCGGTCTCGTCCTCCCGATCGTCGCCACGGCCATCGTGGCGATTGCGTTCGAGCCGCTTCGCGCCAGCCTGCAGGGATGGGCCAACCGGCTCGTCTACGGCGAGCGCGCCACGCCCCACGAGCTGCTCTCCGACGTGACTGCGCGTCTCTCCGAGGTCTCCGACGCCGAGGCGAGCCTCTCGGGTCTGGCGAGCCTGCTTCGACAGGGCACCGGCGCGGACCGGGCGTCGGTGTGGCTCGACGTCGGTGGGACGATGCGCCCCGAGGCGGCGTCGCCGCGGGAGCACCTGGACCAGCTCCGACAGACCGATGCAGCCGAGGATGGGAACCACACGCTGGCGGTTCCCGTGGTGCACGCCGGCGAGACCCTCGGTGCGCTGCGGATCGACAAGTCGCGCAACGATCCCGTCACCCCGGCCGACCAGCAGCTGCTCGACGACGTGGCCGCGGCGGCTGGGCTGCGGCTCCGCAACCTGCGACTGCAGGCCGCGCTCGCGGAGCGGGCCGACGAGCTTCGAGCCTCGAGGCGGCGGCTGATCGCCGCCCACGACGCCGCCCGCCATCGCTTGGAGCGAGATCTCCACGACGGCGCCCAGCAGCAGGTCGTGGCACTGAAGGTCAAACTGGGCCTCGCCAAGTCCATCGCCGACCGAGAAGGCGCCCACGAGGTCTCGGCGGCGATCGAGCGGCTGGCCGAAGGAACCCAGGAGGCCGTCGACGAGATGCGCCTGCTCGCCCGGGGCATCTACCCGCCGTTGTTGGAGGCCGAAGGCTTGGCGCCCACCCTGGCCGGACTCGACCGGCACGCCGATGTGCCGGTGACGGTCACCGCGGAGAACATCGGGCGCTATGCGCGTCCGATCGAGGAGACGGTGTACTTCTGTTCGGCAGCGCTGGTGTCGATCGGTGCCATGGCCGGGGCAACGGCGGTAGAGCTCGATGTGAGCGGCGATGACGATCTCCGGATGGCGGCGCGCTTCATCGGTGCATCCGCTGCGGTCGACCTGGGAGCTCTTTCCGACCGAGTCGACGCCCTGGACGGGCGGATCGAGACGCCGGGTGGTGCGGAAGGCAGCGTCTGCGTCACCCTGCCGATCCAGTCGTTGGAGCCGGCGTGACCCGGGTCGTCCGATCGTGGATGGTGGGGGCTGCGGTGTTCCTCTTCATCGGCATCATCGTCGCGAGCCAGCTCGTCTCACCGACTGCGTCGATGCGCGACCTCGTCCAACAGCCGTATGCCTGGACCGCACTGGTGGCCATGGCAACCGGGTCGCTGCTGGCACTTCGCCGGCAGGAGCATCCGATCGGCTGGCTGCTGCTCGCCTTCGGATCGACGACGCCGCTCGTGCTCGTCGGCGTGGCGATCGCAGAACGTCTGGCAGCAGAGGGAGACCTCGAGGCTGCCGGGTGGGCCGAGAGCATCGGCTACGCCCCCGCCGGCACGATGTTGATCATCCCTCTCATCATCCTCGTCTTCCCGGACGGCCGGTTGCTCGACCAAAGGTGGCGGTCGGTGCTCTGGCTGATGGTGGGCGTGACGATCGTGGGCGCCGCTGCCGGTCTGCTCAACGGGGGCTGGGGCGGGGACCTCGATCAGGTCGTCGTGGCCGAGAGCCCGCTTCGCGACCGATATGGGGGCCTCGGCGACGCGCTGTCGACGATCTTCTATGCAGGGGTGGGGGCGTGCGTCTTTGCGGCCGTTGCCTCATTCGTGCTGCGATTCCGAATTTCGAGGGGCGACGCGCGACAGCAACTGAAGTGGATGATGCTCGCCGGCTCGTACCTGTCGGCCGTGCTCATCGTCGCACTGCTGACCGGGGCCCAGGGAACGTTCGAGGCGATCCTCATCGCCAGCGGGCTCGGCGCGATCCCCTTGGCGATTGCGATCGCCATCCTGCGCTATCGGCTCTACGACATCGACGTGGTCATCAACAAAGCGATGGTGTTCGGGGCACTCGGGCTACTGATCGCCGCGGTCTACGTCGCCGTGGTCGTGGGCGTGGGCTCATTGCTCGGTTCGGGCGACGGATCCGAGTTCGTGCTCGGTGTGGTGGCGACCGCGCTGGTGGCGATCGCCTTCCATCCGGTCCGCACACGCGTGCAAAGGTGGGCCAATCGGGTGGTCTATGGCGAGCGAGCGACTCCGTACGAGGTGCTGGCTCGGTTCTCCCGCCGGGCGGCCGAGGCCGACGACAGCGAGTTGCTCTCCCGGATCCCCCGCCTCATCGTCGACGGGACCGGTGCCGCCAAGGCGACGTTGTGGACCCGGGTCGGTGATCGGTTCATCGCCACCGCGTCGTGGCCTTTCAACGGCAGCGCATCGGACCTCGCCCTCGATCTGCCGCGGCCTTGGCACGATCCGGAGGCCGACTACTCGCTGCCGGTGACCCATGGCGGCGACCTGCTCGGAGGGATCTCGCTCGTGAAGGGTCGTGGGGAATCCGTGACACCCAGCGAGGAGGCGCTGTTGCGCGACCTCGTCTCGGGCATGGGCCTGGCGCTCCGCAACTCCCGGCTCACGGCTCGCCTGCAGGAGCAGGTCGAGGAACTCGAAGCGTCACGAGAGCGCATCCTGGCGGCGGACGACGAGGCACGTCGCACGCTGGAGCACGATCTCGACAGCGGTCCCCAGCAACAGCTGGTGGCGATGAAGGTCATGCTCGGCCCTGTGCGCAAGCAGGCGGAGGCGGTCGGCGCCGTGAAGACGGCCGAAGTTCTGTCGCAGCTGGAGAGCGACGCGGGATCGGCCATAAAGGCGATCCGCGACTTCTCCGGCGGGGTGTACCCGCCGCTGCTGGAGGCGGAAGGCCTGGCGGTGGCGATCCGCCAACAGGCGCGTTCGTCTGCCACGCCCGTACGGGTGGAGGCCGACGCTGTCGGGCGGTTGCCGCGGGAGGTCGAGTCGGCGGTCTACTTCACCGTCCTGGAGGCCCTGCAGAACGTCGCCAAGTACGGCGACGCCGGCGAGGTGGTGGTGCGGCTGTCCGAACGAGAGGGTGTGCTCGAGTTCTCGATCTCCGACGACGGGATCGGCTTCGACCCGACGGCCGCCACGGCCGGGTCAGGCCTGGCCAACATGGCCGACCGCATCGATGCGGTCGGAGGCGTGTGGGCACTCGAGTCGGCGCCGGGACAGGGCACGACGGTGCGCGGATCCGTTCCGAGCGGCTCAGTCGGCGCTGATCGCTGACCAGACCGCCTCGAGAGCGTCCATGCTGAACTCGGCCTTCGGGATGAAGGCGAAGGCACCGGCGTCGAGCGACGTCTGCGAATAGTCGCCCGACTCGTGGGTCGACATGACCACTACCGGGGGTGCGTGCGCCGACGACGTGATGCGACGGGTCGCCTCCAGGCCGTTGATGCCGGGCATCTGGACGTCCATGAGCACCAGATCGGGTCGCAGCTCTTCGTTGAGCCGGACCGCCTCCTCACCGTTCATCGCCTCGCCGGCCACCTCGAAGCCGTCGGTCATCTCGACGACCATGCGCGAAGCGTCACGAAACGGGGCCTGGTCGTCGACGATCAGGACGCGAACGGTGGTCATGTGCTCATGGTGCCGACGCTGCCCGGGTGCGACCAGCGTGCCGGCACGAGCGCGGCGGTCGTGCTGGCACGACGCTCAGCCTGCTCCGAGGTACATGAGCACCGCGCGGACGCGCCGGTGCACGTTGTCTTCGGGCGGCAGGTCGAGCTTGGTGAAGATCGAGTTGATGTGCTTCTCGACGGCGCGTGACGAGATGAACAGGACCTCCCCGATCGAAGCGTTGCTGCGGCCCTTGGCGATCTCGCCCAGCACCTCGCGCTCCCGGTCGGTCAGCCGGTCCAGCACCGACGGTGCCTTGGTGCGGGCGTCGACCAGGGCGTCGACCACCTGCGGGTCGATCACCGATCCCCCGGAGGCGACCTCTTCGATCGCCTTGGCCAGGTGCTCCAGATCACCGACCCGCTCCTTGAGCAGGTAGGCCAGCCCCGAGGAGCCCTCGGCGAAGAGTCGCAGCGCGTACTCCGGTTCCACGAAGTTGCTGAGCACCACGACCCCGGTGTCGGGATGCTCCTTGCGGATGGTGAGCGCCGCCCGGATGCCCTCGTCCGTCTGGGTCGGGGGCATGCGGATGTCGGTGAGCACCACGTCCGGGGAATGCTCCTTCACCGCCTCGAGGAGGTCGTCGGCGTTGTCGCAGGAGGCGAGCAACTCGAGACCGCCCTGTTCGTCGAGCAGCGCGGTGATGCCTTCGCGCATGAGGTAGCTGTCCTCGGCCAGGACGACGGTCAGCGGCATAGGGTGAGCCTAACGACGGCCCGGCTCCGGAACCCGGGCTCCGGACTCGGGGCCCCGGGCTCGCCCCCATGATCGACGCGCCCTGAGGTCGCGTCTGGCTGCTGGCTGCTGGCTGCTGGCTGCTGGCTGCCGGCTGCCGGATGTCGGTACTGTCGATTTCGACGCCGTTGGCTCGTCGGTGGTGCGAGCGACATGAGGAGGTGCGCGATGGCGCAAGTGGGCACGAGGGACGAGTGGCGCACGGCGCGTCTCCAGCTGCTCGACAAGGAGAAGGAGCTCAACCGACTCCGCGACCAGCTGGCCGAGGAGCGACGTTCCCTGCCCTGGGTGCGCGTCGAGAAGGAGTATGCGTTCGACACGCACGACGGTCGCAAGACGCTGGCGGAGCTGTTCGACGGCCGGTCTCAGCTGCTCGTCTATCACTTCATGCTCGGCCCCGGATGGGACGAGGGCTGTCCCAGCTGCTCCTTCTGGGCGGACACCTATGACGGCAACGACGTCCACCTGGCCGCTCGTGACGTCACCTTCCTGTGCTGCTCCCGGGCTCCACTCGAGGAGATCGACCGGTACAAAGACCGGATGGGCTGGTCGTTCGA
The DNA here is from genome assembly GCA_052032125.1 of Acidimicrobiia bacterium. GTDB lineage: Bacteria > Actinomycetota > Acidimicrobiia > Spongiisociales > Spongiisociaceae > JBPEXB01. Next base: position 990 of record JBPEXB010000635.1, on the reverse strand, counting down.
GTGGGTCTCGTCGGCGCCATCCGACTTCAACTTCGACTTCGGGGTGTCGTTCACGGCCGACCAGGTCGAGGGCGGTGCGGAGTACAACTTCCGCGAGAGCGGAGTCGGTGACGAGATGCCGGGCTTGAGCTCGTTCGCCCTGGAGGACGGTGCGGTCTTCCACACCTACTCCACCTACGCCCGAGGCCTGGACCCGCTGAACGGCGCCTATCAGCTGCTCGACCTGGCCCCCCGGGGCCGCGACGAGGCCGGGCTGGACTGGCCGATGCAGTGGCTGCGCCGCCACGACGCCTACTGACGCGCCACGTCCCACGGGGCCAGCCGTGGGACGCAGCACCCTGGCGCGATGGAGGAGCGCTCAGAGGATCGTGACGGCGGCTCGGCGTGCCCGGGCGACGGCGAGGCCGCCGAGAAGGACCAGGGCCACTCCGGTGATGGCATAGGGCGTCCAGTCGACGCCGGTCTGCGGAAGCTGGGCCGGCAGGACCTGGATCGCCGGCGAGGGGTTCGGGGTGATCGGCGCCTGTGCGGCAGCAGGGCGCACCCGGATGGTGGGTCGATCGACGGGCCCGGCGTGTTGGGAGATCCACCGGCTGGAGGCGGCCACCTCATCAGGCTTGGCTGGGACGGCGGGTGCGGCAGGTGCCGTGACGGGCACGGTGGCCGGCACGGTCGGCGGTGTCGGCGCAGGCTGGGCGACGACCTCGGTCGTCGTCGTGGGCTCGTCGGGCTCCGGCGCTACCGCGACCGTGCTCGTGGTGGTCGAGACCATGCTCGTGCTCGACGTGAGGATCGTCGCCACCGTCGTGGTGGTCGCGTGCTTGTCCTGCGCCAGCGCGGTGGTGGTCGTGGTGGCCGGCTTCTCACTGCTCTCGGGCAGCGTGGTCGAGGTGGACGGCTTGTCCTCGCCGGTCGCGATGCAGATCTTCAGCAGCGTGGCGCCGGGGATCGATCCGGTGGCTCCGATCGCCCGCACGGTCGTGCCGTCGG
>JBPEXB010000634.1:0-1800 GCA_052032125.1 Acidimicrobiia bacterium | reverse complement strand
ACGGTCTCGGCGACCATGCGCTCGGTGCCTTCGTCGATGATGTGGCTGCTGTCGGTGCCTGCGGCAGCGGCATAGGGCTTTCTCATGATGACCTCCTGTTGGATCGGCAGGCGACGGCCTGCCTGGTTCGACCACTACCCGGTCGCTCGGGGTCTGAAACCAGCCGTCGGGAGGAGGCAACGGAGGCACTAACTTGCCCCGATGCACGCACCCTGGTGGCGCCGCGCCGTCATCTATCAGATCTATCCGCGCAGCTTCATGGACGCCGACGGAGACGGCGTCGGGGACCTGCGCGGCATCGCCGACCGGCTCGAGTACTTGTCCGACACGCTGGGCGTGGGGGCGATCTGGGTCTCCCCGTTCTACCCGTCGCCGATGGACGACTTCGGGTACGACGTCTCGGACTACTGCGACGTGGATCCCCTGTTCGGGACGCTCGACGACTGGGACAGGTTGGTCAAGAAGGCTCACGAGCTGGACCTCAAGGTGATCGTGGACTGGGTGCCGAATCACACGTCGGCCGAGCATCCCTGGTTCCTCGCATCGCAGTCGTCGAAGGACGACCCCAAGCGGGAGTGGTACGTGTGGCGGGATCCGAAGCCAGATGGCTCACCGCCCAACAACTGGCTCTCGCTCTTCGGCGGTTCGGCCTGGGAGTTCCACGAGCCCAGCGGCCAGTACTACCTCCACTCCTATCTCGCCTCCCAGCCGGACCTCAATTGGAGGAACCCGGAGGTGAAGGATGCGATGTTCGACACGCTCAGGTTCTGGCTCGATCGTGGAGTGGACGGGTTCCGGATGGACGTCGTGCACTTCATCATGAAGGACCCGGAGCTGCGGTCGAACCCGTTGCTGGAAGAGCCCGCTCCCGGGCCCAAGCCGCTGGGGCCCTACGACCTGCAGGACCACGTCCACGACAAGGGCCACCCGGACATCCATCAGCTCTTCCGGGAGATGAGGGCGCTCTTCGACAGCTACGACGGTGACCGCTTCTCGATCGGAGAGATCCACGAGTTCGACTGGCAGCGATGGGCCTCGTTCTACGGCGACAACGACGAGCTGCACATGCCCTTCAACTTCGCCTTGATCTACGGCGACTGGACCGCCGCCTGGGCGAGATCCATCGTCGAGGCGCAGGAGGCTGCCATACCGCCCGGCGCCTGGCCCAACTACGTGATCGGGAACCATGACGAGCCGCGCATCGCCACCCGCCTCGGCCCCCAGCGTGCCCGCATGGCGACGATGATGCTTCTGACGCTGCGCGGAACGCCCACCCTCTACTACGGCGACGAGCTCGGCATGGTCGAAGCGCCGATCCCACCGGCCCTGCAGCAGGACCCGTGGGGGCTCCAGCAGCCCGGCTACAGCCGCGACGGCTGCCGCACGCCGATGCAGTGGACGGCCGAGCCGGGTGGCGGCTTCACCGATGGCGAGCCGTGGCTGCCTCTCCACGACCCCGATGGTGACCTGAACGTCGAAGCGCAGCTGGGAAAGCCGGACTCCATGCTGGAGCTCACTCGCCGTCTCCTCGAGCTGCGCCGCAGCTCCGAGGCGCTCAGCCTGGGCGAATACGAGACCCTTCCCGATCAGCCCGCCGAGGTCTTTGCCTACCGGCGCCGCGGCGGTGGCGAGGAATTCGTCGTGGCGCTGAACTTCGCCGAGTCACCGATGGTGGTGAAGGTCGAGGGCGAAGTGGTGGTGGCAACGAGCGCCACCGTGGTCGGCCCGACCGATGGCCAGCTCACCCTCGGCCCCCTCGACGGCGCAGTCCTGCGGCAGTGAGCAGCGTCTGAGTACTGA
>JBPEXB010000633.1:0-11554 GCA_052032125.1 Acidimicrobiia bacterium | reverse complement strand
CTGCGGGCGGTTCGCGATCAGGTCGGGACGTGGCGGGGTCGCCTCGACGGTCACGATGAGGCTGCGGACCTGGCCGACTCGATCACGGCCAAGCTGGACGCCATCGAGGACGAGCTGATCGTTCCCGGCCAGCACAAGGACACCTTCGGCCTCAACGAGCGGTCGCGCCTGAACGAGAAGCTGGCGTCGCTGATCAGCGTCGTTGCCAGCGCCGACGCCAAGCCGACGACCCAGAGCCGCGAGCTGGCGGACGCGTATTCGGGCGAGATCGGGACGCAGCTTGACGCCCTCGCCTCGGTCCTCGACGAGGACGTCGCCCGGTTCAACGACATGGTCAGGTCGTTGGAGCTCCCTGCGGTTGAGTGACCGGCGTTCCGGAGGGCGGCTGTGGAACCGCTGACGATCGCCATCACCCTCGTGGCGGTGGCGGTGTCGTTCGCCGTGTCGGCGTCTGCGGGTCTGGGGGGATCGCTCATCCTCGTGCCCACTCTGGCCCTGGTGCTGGGAACCAAGGAGGGAGTGGCGCTGGCGGCCCTGCTGCTGGCGGGCAACAACGTCGTCAAGGTCGTCGCCTATCGCCAGACGCTCCCATTCCGCAAGGCCGCCGTCATCGTCGGCCTGCTGGCCGTCGGCGCTGCGTTGGGCGCCCGCTTGCTCGTCGCTGCCCCCGAGACACTGGTCACCGTCGCCGTGATCGTCAGCTTCGCTCTGGCGCTGGTGGCAGAGCGTTTCGACCTCTCTCGCGTGCGAGCTGTCGGAGCACCGCTGCTTGCTTTCGGGTCCGGCGCCACTTCCGGGTTCTCAGGCACCTCGGGACCGCTGAAGGGCATGGCGATCCGCCAGCTCGACATCGACCGAGCCCACTTCGTCGGCGCCGCCTCACTCGCCTCGCTGGTGGGCGACGCCACCAAGACGGCCGTGTTCGCGGAGGCCGAGCTGCTGGGCGGCGACGCCGTGCGCCTCGCCATACTCGCCATCCCGCTGATGCTGATGGCGACCTTCACCGGCCGCAGGATCAACCAGTCGATCGGCGAACGCGGCTACACCGGGCTGTTCTGGACGGTGATGGCCGGCTACACGGCTCGCCTGGTGATGGGTGTCCTCTGAGCCGCGGGTCGTGAACGCGCGAAATCCATCACTCGGCAGACCCGTGGCAATACGCTGCGCGCGACATGCTCACCCCTCGAGAACGGCGCGTCCTGGACTTCGAGCGGACCTGGTGGAAGCTGCCTGGGCCGAAGGACCGTGACATCAAGGAACAACTCGGCTTCAGCTCGACGTTGTACTACCGCGTCCTGCGCGATGCGCTGGACAAGGACGACGCGCTCGCCTACGACCCTTTGACGGTGCGTCGCCTCAGGAGGCTGCGCGCCGGCACGCCTCACGCCCAGGTGGAGGGACGGGACCCAGCGGAACTCTGATGGCAGGCAAGCACGCGGCACCGGATCGGAGCCGCTTCTATCGCGAGTTGCTGCGCCTGACCCTGCTCTTGATCGTCCTCGGGGTGGTCGCCGTGGGCGGGGCGGTGTGGGTCAGTTCGGTCATCGCCAACTCGGACGACACCATCCCGGTGGCGGTCACCGAGTCGACTCTCGAGACCACGACCTCGGTGCTGTCCGAGACGCTGGTGCGCGAAAGCACGACCACCACCACCGCACCGAGCACGACCACGACAAGCGCACCGACGACGACCACGACTGCCGCGCCCACGACGACCACCACCGCACCCACCACCACGACCTCGAGCACGACGACCACCACCGTGCCGGAGGTCCGGCAGCCCTCGGAGGTGGTCGTGCTGGTGCTCAACTCGACCAACGTGGTCCGGATGGCGGCCCGGCTGACCGCCACCCTCGAGGGTCTCGGGTACCAGACCATCGAGCCGGACAACTACGACCCGCTGCTCGAGACCTCCCGCATCTGGTACGTCGACGGGTTCGCTCTGGAGGCGGAAGCGCTGCTCGAACAGGTGCCGGACGCCATCGTCGAACCGATCCCCACCGACGTCACGCCGCAAGCTGACATCACCGTGGTGCTTGGGGCATCATTCAGCGAGTGACGACCCCCGAGGCCCCCTCGACCCCCGAGAGCAGCTCACTCTGGCCGCTCATCGGATGGGTCATCTTCGCGTTGGCGGCTGCGGCCGTGGCCATCTCGGTGATGCTCGGCATCTTGATGCGAGCTGTCGTCCTCGACGTCGTCTCGTTCTGGCCGGCGTGGGTGCTGGCGGCGATCGTCGCCGCAGTGATGTGGCCACTGAGCCGCCGCGGCCTGGCCCGGGTAGGGGCGGTTGCCCCGCTCTTGTTGTTCTCGTGGCTGGTGGGCGCGGTCGGCTTGCACGTGTCCGGGTGGGATCAGCTTCCGTCATCCGCCGGTGATCTGACGGGCCCCGAGGTGGGGGCCGCGGCGACCGCCGAGTTGTCGATCGATGCCTCGGGCGAAGTGGTCATCCAGGCCGGCTCGGAGCGCCTCTACGAGATGCGCCTGCAGCGGTCCGGCGGCAGCACGGGCCCCGCCGAGGCACTCGAGCGCGCGACCGATGAGTCGGTCGTCGTGCGCCTCACCGAACGGCCCGACGCCGGCTGGTTCGAGGCGAGTGGGTGGGACGTCGCCATCTCCCGGACACCGGTGTGGGCGCTGAGCGTGACGGCAGCCGACGCAGAGCTCGACCTGGCGACCGTCTCACTTCGCTCGTTGGAGCTGGTGACCGATGGTCGGGCGCGGCTGGCCTCGCCGGCGGGCACCGTGCCCGTGACCGTCAACGGCGGCGTGATCCTGGAGGTGCCTTCCACCGCCACGGTGGAGGTGATCGGACAGGCGCAGGTCCCCGCCGGCTGGGAGACGACGGAAGCCGGCTCGCGTTTCAATGGCGAGGGAACGTCGTCGTACGTCATTACCGTTGCTCCTGGAGCCAACCTGGTCATCCGTCAATGGTGACCCGGGGCTCGAGGAGGATGAGAACGTGATCGATCCGGACGAATCCGGCCCGACGCTGCGGCGATTACGGCGTCTCGGCACGGCGGCGTGGAGCGTCGTCGGCGCCTTCGCCGTGCTCGCCATCCTCGTTTGGCTCGTGACCCAGGTGGCCATCATCTGGCCGCCGCTGATCTTCGCCGTGATCCTCGTCTACCTCTTCAAGCCGTTCGTCGACCGGCTCGAGCACCGGCGGGTCCCTCGCGTGGTCGGAGGCTGCCTCTCCTACCTGGTGTTCGGCGGTCTGCTCGTGCTGGTCGGGGTGCTCGTCGTGCCGGCGATCAGCGAGCAGGCGGTGGAACTGGTCGAGCGGGTGCCCGAGCTGATCGACGCCAGCACCGCCTGGATCGTCGACGTGGGCAACCGGCTCAACTTCCCGATCGGCGTCGAGGGTGTCGAGTCGGTGTCAGCCAGCCTCCGTGAGTGGTTCTCGGATCCGGCCAACCGCGAGGTCATCCTCGAGGGCCTCGGCCAGGTCGGCGAGATCGCTCGCGGGGTGCTGGAGGTGCTGGTCGTGGCGCTGCTGGCGCCGGTGCTGGCGTTCTACATCCTCGTGGATGCGCCCAACCTCAAGGTCTCCGCCGAGCGGCTGGTTCCCGAGCGCCATTCCGCCGAGGTGCTGCACGTGGGCCGCCAGGTGGCCAGGGCGGTCGGCGGGTTCATCCGCGGCCAGCTGGTCGTGGCGCTCATCGTCGGCATTCTGTCCAGTGCCGTGCTCTTCGCCCTCGACCTGCCGTTCTGGCTGATCGTCGGCCTCACGGCTGGCCTGCTCAACATCGTTCCCTTCATCGGCCCGTGGGTGGGAGGGGCACTGGGCATCTCGACGGCGCTCATCGTCGGCGACACCACCAAGGTGATCTGGGTGGCGGTCGCCTTCCTGGTCATCCAGCAGGTCGACAACCACCTCATCAGCCCAATGGTGCTGCGGGTGGCGGTCCGTCTGACGCCGGCCACGATCATCCTGGCGCTGCTGGCGGGAGGTTCCTTGGGTGGTCTCTTCGGTGTGCTGATCGCCGTCCCGCTGACCGCAGTGATGAAGATCATCGCTGGGCACTTGTGGCGGACCAGGGTGCTCGGTGAGTCGTGGGAGGAGGCCGCCGAGGCGATGATCGTCGAGTACGAGCCCGAGCCGCTGAAGGAGCGCCTGCGACGCAACCCGCCATTGAGCAAGGCTCTCTCGGCCGTCGGGCCCGCCGACGAGGACGAGGCCGAGGCGGGTGAGGATGACGGCGAGGCGTCCGACCCCCGCTGAGGGCCGATGATCGACTTCCTGCTCGGCGTGCTGCTGGCGGTGACGGTCTACCGCGGGTACCGGCGCGGGTTCGTGCGTGAGATCAGCGATCTGGCGCTGCTGCTGTTCGGCGCCCTCGTGGCCTTCCGCACCGGATCGGCGAGCGGTGTGTTCTTCGAGTCGTGGACCGGCGCCAGCCCGCTGGTCGCCCGGCTGCTGGGCAGCTTCCTCGTGTTCTTCGTGATCCAGTTCGGCGGCTCGCTGCTGCTGCGCCGGTTCCTCACCCTTCCGCTGCCCGCCCGCACGGTCGATCGGGTGGGCGGTGCCGCCGTCTCGGGAGGCTGGTTCGTCATCGGGGCGACGATGCTCCTGCTGGTGGCCAGCGCCGTGCCGTTCTCCGACGGCATCCAGCGCCAGCTCGACGACTCGCGGGCGGTGCAGCTCGTGGCCGGGGAGGGCTCGGCGGCCAAGGAGGCGATCAGCTCACTGGTCGGCGACCGGGTGCTGGAGGCACTCGTCAACCTCAACCAGCTCATCGGCGAGCGGCAGGTCGTCATCGAAGGCGCCGACACCATCACCATCCCGACCGCCACCGGCGGCCTGGTCGAGTCCTCTGCTGACGCCCGGGAGGTGTTCGAGCTGCTCAACCTCGCCCGCATCGACGCCGGCGCCGATCCGCTCGCCTGGTCCGGGGCGCTGGCCGAGGTGGCGGCCGGCCACGGCCGAGAGATGTACGAGCAGGGGTACTTCTCCCACGTCTCGCCCGAGACCGGCACCGTGTCCGACCGGGTGCGGGCGGTGGGCATCCCGTATGCGGTGGTCGGAGAGAATCTGGCCTTGTCGCCGACCGCCGGCAGCGTCCACGATGGTCTGATGGCCTCGCCCAGCCACCGGGAGAACATGCTCGAGCAGCGCTTCACCCGTGTTGGCATCTCCGCCATCGAGGGCCCGCTCGGCCTGATGGTCGTGCAGGTGTTCACGGGATGATCGAGCCTGCCGCCGCCGTGCGAGACGCTTTCGTCGATGTCTACGACAGGTGGGTGTGGACCCGGCTGCGGGACGGCGGCTTGCCCGAGCCCGACGGCCTGGAGACCGCGCTGGCCGATGGACGCGCCTGGTTGGACGAGGAGCTGACGGCGCTGCTCGGCCAACCGTTCGCCCAGCAAGCCCGGGGGCCGCTGGAGGTCTACCAGGAGGCGATGCGGTTCCCCACCGAGGTCCTGGCGGCGGCCGGAGTCGAGCCGGTGGCCCGAGACGAGGTGACGGCCAACGCCCTGCCGGGGGATCGGTACGGTCTCGCGCCGGCCGCCTCGCACGAGCTGGGCGAGGAGGCCTGGCAGGCGCACCTCGCCTGGGGGGCGGCCAAGGCCGCCGATTTCCTCCAGCCGTCAGTGACCCGCGTGGGTGTCGTTTCGCGCAACCTCATGGACCGTTCGAAACTCGAGTCGGCTGTCACCGCCGCCGGCCACGAGCTGGTGGCGGTCGGGACCGAGCTCCCCGATCTCGACGTGCTGATCGTGGATCTCGAACACCCCGACGCCTTCGACCTCCTCGGGTCGGCGGCCGGCATCCGCACCGTCGCCTACGGCCCCCACGTCGCCGAGGACGCCCTCTCCGCCGCCCGAGCCGCCGGCGCCGAGGCTTTGCCCAGGTCGCAAGTGCTCCGCGACCCAGCGGGGTTCATGGCTGGGCTACTCGGTACCTAGTACCCGGTACGCGGTACTCACGTCTGAGCGAGCGCAGCTCGCTCACACGTGTGTGTGCAGCTCGTCTTCCAGGTGCGCCACGTCGTTGAGGCCGACGAGGATGCGGCGGCCGTCGCCGTAGACGTCGATGGTCGTGATCGAGCAGTTGCGGCAGTCCATGTCGAGCCAGGCGTCCTCGAAGGCGCCCAGCACCCTCACCACCAACGCTCGGATCAGGTTGCCGTGGGCGACGATCACCTCGTGGCTGGGATGCGACGGGATGGCGAAGGCCGTCGCGAACACCTGGTCGATGCGCTCGCGGGCCTTGGCGAGGGAGCCCGGGTCGATGGTGTCGAAGGGCGGTTCGTCCTCTCGTCCGCGGGGGATCGACGGGACACACTCGCGCAGCAGAGGACTCTCCTGCACCGGATGCGCCGGAAACTGGCGCCCGATGGTGGCGGCGGTCTGGGCGGCCCGGCGGAGGTCGGAGGAGCGGATCAGCGAGATGGGCCTGCCCGCCAAGCGGCCGGCAGTGCGCCGGGCCTGGCGCTTCCCGAGCTCGGTGAGCGGGCCCTGCAGCTCGCCGTCGCGCCGTTCGGCATCTTCCTGACCGTGCCGCACGAGGAAGACGCGGCGACGGGGCCCGGAAGGCTTGCTCATTCCTGGCCGGCCTCGTCGGCCGCTTTGAGCAGCTCGGCGAACGACGCCTGGACACAGTCGGTGAACCGCTCCAGGTCGGGCATGACGTCCCAGTCGGCGGTGATGCCCCAGGCGACATCGCCGTTGTAGGAGAACAGCGCGATGCCGACGCCATGGTTGTGCCAGAGCGGCACGACCGGGTATTGGCTCAGCAGCTGCGACTCCAGCAGGTACATCGGGAACTGGGGGCCGGGCACGTTGGTGACCGTCATGTTGAACGGCCGGATGCCGGTCGCCAGCCGGGCGCCGAGCGACACCAGCGTGTGGGGCGTGCCGGAGGAAGCAGAGACCAGCGTCGAGGCGCCCAGCGCCTGATCGGTCTCCTTGAGGTGGCGGGTCGCCTCCATGATCGCCTCGAGCCTGGCGACCGGATCCTCCTCGGCGAGGGGCAGTTCGACCAACCACATCGCCACGTGGTTGCCCATGGCGGCCTGATGGTCGGAGCTTCGCACGCTCACCGGCGCCATCACCCGGAACTCGATGTCGAGATCCTCGACGCCCCGATGCTCGGCCAGGAACATGCGGACCGCCCCGGCGGTGGTGGCGAGCACCACATCGTTGACGGTCCCGCCGAGCGCGGTGCGGATGCGCTTGATGTCGGCCAGCGTGATCTTGGTGCCGTCGAATCGCCGGTTGGGCCCGATCGGCTCGTTGAGGGGCGTCGCCGGGGCCATCGTCAGCCAGCCCGACGTGAGGGAGTACCAGGCGGCGCGCGCCTTGCGGATGGCGCCGAACACCATCATCTGGGTGTCGTCGACGGCTCGCCGGGCGTCCTTCATGCGACCCACGGCGTCCTGGATCCGGCGGGTGATCTCCGATGCGGCCAGCTCCACGTCGTTGGGCGGGGCGACCGGCTCCCATTCGGGGGACTCCTCGATCTCCGACGTGGGCACCACGTTGAGCACCACGCCGAGGAGGCCCGCTCCTGCCACCCCGTCGATCATGCAGTGGTGGATCTTGGAGATGATCGCCACCCGGCCGCCCTCCAGGCCTTCCACGACCCACATCTCCCACAGGGGCTTGGCCCGGTCGAGCTGTTGGCTGAGGATCCGGCCGGTCAGCTGGCGCAGCTGGGTCTCGGTGCCCGGCTTGGGCAGGCTGGAGTGCCGCACGTGGTACTCGATCTGGAAGTGCTCGTCGTCGACCCACACCGGGTGGCGCTCCAACGGCACCCAGGCGAGTCGTTGCCGGTACCGCGGCACGTACTGCAGGCGGGACTCGATGAAGTCGCGTACGCGCTCGATGTCGATCGAGCCCTGCTCGTCGCAGATGCCTTCGCCGTCGAAGATGGAGACCGAGGCGACGTGCATGTGGGTCGTCCTCGTCTCGAGCGCCAGGAAGGAGGCGTCGAGCGAGGTGAGGCGCTCGTACTGCGTTTCGCCCATTGAAATGAACTCCAGGAAGATTGGGTTAGAGGTTACGCACTCACGTGAGCCCCGGGGTCACGGGCGCCGTGTTTCCACGGGGTATCAACGTCGAGAGGAGCGCAGATGTTCGAAGATGTCGACGTGCACGTCCCGATCCTGCTCGGCACGGTCCGCCAGGGCCGGCGGAGCGGTCAGGTCGCCGCCTGGCTGCGCTCCGAGCTCGAGGCGCGGCCGGACGTCAGCACCGAGCTGATCGACCTGCGAACGATCGACTTGAGCCTCGAGAACGCCGGAAAGGCCTCTGCAGATCCCGCGTTCGCCGATGCGGTCGACCGCGCCGACGGTTTGGTGATGGTGGTGCCCGAGTACAACGGCAGCTACCCGGGCCTGCTCAAACACGCACTGGACACGCTGTTCGACGAATACCTGCACAAGGCGGTGGGGCTCGCCACCGTCTCGGCGGGCGGCCTCGGTGGCGCCCGGGTGGCCGCCACGCTGCTCCCGGTCCTGCGTGACTTCGGCCTGGTGGCGATCCGGCGCGACCTCACCGTGTCGCGGGTCGGCTCGGCCTTCGACGACGATGGTGCTCCCACGGAGGACCGGCTGGCCCAGCGCGCCGAGCGATTCCTCGACGAGCTGCTGTGGATGACGAGGGCGCTCAAGATGGCACGCGAGAAGGGCGACGGCTGATCCCGCATCGCCCCGATCCGGCCTCGCTACCGTGACACCGACGCCCGCGTAGCTCAGGGGATAGAGCAACCGCCTCCTAAGCGGTAGGTCGCAGGTTCGAATCCTGCCGCGGGCGCGGGAGCCTCGCTCGCTGCGCTCGCCTCGGCGGTACCGGGTACTCCGTACTGAGTACCGGGTCCTCAGCCTTCAGTCCACAGTCGTCAGTCAACAGCCTTCAGGGTGGTCAGAGCCTCACTGCGGCGGCGAAGATGCCGAGGCTCACCACCAGCACGAGGCCCTGGAGAGCGCCGCGAACCGCCGGGCTGGAGCGGCGGGCGGTCAGTTGGTGGGCCAGCGCGAGCGCCGCGGCGATCCCGACCAGCGCCAGTTTCAGGAACAGGCGAGGTCCATAGCTGGTCTGGAGCGCAGCGCTGAAGTCGAGCCGGGCGAGCTGGATGATCCCAGTGATCACGGCCACCCCCATCGCCGTCCACGACACCCGACCGAACTGGCGGGCCATGGCTTGCAGGGCGGGCCGTTCGACGTCGGCCTTTCGCAGGGCCGGCACGAGCGCCCCCAACGTGATCAGACCTCCCGTCCACACAGCCGCGGCCAAGAGATGGAGCCAACGCACGACATCGAACACGGCCGGGATCGTACCTCCCGTACCGGATACGCAGTACGTGGTACTCAGTACGCCGAAGCGAGCGCAGCGAGCGAGGCCCTGGTTGGATGGGGGGATGGATCGGGCGCTGGTGGCGGACGCGCTGACGTCGGCGCGGGTGGTGATGACGCCAGTGATGGCGGCGCTGCTGGCGCAGCGCCGGATCGACGCGGCGACGATCGTGCTCGGCCTGGCGTGGATGACCGACTTCCTCGACGGGCGGATGGCGCGCTCGGCGGACCGGCCGACGCGCCTCAACGGTTGGGACCTGCGGGTCGACTCGTGGCTGGCGGTGGGCCAGGGGGTCGGCCTCGGCTTCGGCGGCTACTTCACGTGGTGGGTGGTGGGGCCGCTCACCGGTCTCGTCGCCTGGGGATCGGTGACGTTGCGCAACCCCTCGCCGGTGATGGTGGGGATCGGAGCGTTGACCGGCAGCTTCATCTGGGTGATCCTCTTCGAAGCGGTCGTGTGGTGGCTGCCGATCGCGTATGGCCTGGTGCTGTGGGTCGCCGATTGGCACCGTTTCTGGCACGTCATCATGCCGGCGTTGTGGCGAGGGGCGCTCAGTATCGTCAGGCTGGAGCGCCACACCGATCGGCGGCTGGTGCTGGACGAGTGGATCGACTGACCGGGGAGCGATCCGACCTCAGGGGGCGTTGAAGAGACATGCAGCCGATCACGATCGAGCGGGTCGATCCAGATCCTCCGCGGAAGCCGCCGTGGGCGGTGGTGGGCGGCATCATCGGGGTGGCGGCCATCCTGGTCCTCTTCGCCGCCGGCTCTGGTGAGCAGTCGGATGGCGAGAACGACATCGCCGCCACGCTGCCACCGCCGGTCAACACGACGGTGACGACCGCCGCCTCGACCACGACGGCGGTCGAGGGCCGGCACGAGTCGACGGTGATCTCATGGGACGAGGCACTGGCCGGTCCGACCCTGGTCGTCGAAGAGGTCACCGCCCCGGAGGGCTTCGCGTTCGTTGCGCGCATGGGCCAGGTCGGCAGCCGGATCGTGGCGGTGGGGCCTCGCACCATGGATCGTGGCGGCGCCCACGGTGCCGTGGTCTCCTGGTCGGACGACGGGGTGGTGTGGAGCCCGCCGACCGTGGTGGCCGAGACCGGCGACTTCGGGACCGCCGGCCTGTCCCCGGTCGGCCTGGTGATCACCACCACGGGCTCCGATGGCTATGCCGACGACGAATTGGTGGTCCATGCCACCCGCGACGGATTCGAATGGGTCGGCGCGGCGCTCGGCACCGATGCGCTTGCCACGAGTGCGGTGGTCGGCCCGGCCGGCGCCTCGCTCTTCGTCGAGCGCCTCCCCGCCACCGGCATGGACGAGCTGCTGGCGGCCGTGCCGGACGCGGTGCGCCGGGTGGTGGAAGAGCATGTTGGATGGCTGTCGATCGAGGGAGACCGGGCGGTGCTCACGTGGAATCACGGCCTGGAGCTGTGGTCGGCGCCGCTCGAAGAGCTGGGGCTGGAGGAGCTGCGGGGCACCGACCTGTTCGGAGAGCCCTCGATGGCGCTCTACACCTCGGCCGACCTGGTGAGCTGGGTGGAGCAGGAGGCTCCCTTCGGGGACGGGGTCCGCTGGTTCGTCCACGACCAGCTGTGGGCGGACGACAGGATTGGCGTGATGGCGTACTCCGACTTGACGCCATGGCCACAGCTCTGGTGGACGGAGGACGGTGTCACCTGGGAGGAAGGAGAGCCATATGCGGAGGCCGAGGAACCCGCCATCGCCTTCGACGGTGTCGTCTACAGCATCGACTACAGCGGCTCGACGCCGGCGATCCTCGCCGCCGGCCCGGATGGCACGATCCACCGGCGGCGCTTCGTGCCTCCTCCCGGCTTCGCCCTGGCGCCCGATCGACCGTCCGCCGGGCCGGCCGGGCTGGTGTGGGCTTTGACCCTCTACGCATCCATGGACGAAGTGTTCGAGGTGGCCATCCCGCTGGAAGGCACGATCGGCGAAGTGGTGGTGTACTCCGTCTCGGAGGGGGCGTTGCTCGCCGACGTCGACGGCGTACAACGGCGGTGGTCCTTGTGGGGCGAGACGCGGCTGACGGCCGATCTCGAGGCCGGGACGATCCAACTCCTGACCGAGGATGGCTCGATCGTCTCCGAGTTCCCCTTTGGCGCCCTCGATCAGGCGGTGGAGCTGGCCTATCAGCCTGGAGAGACGCGATCGGCCCTTCTGTTCGCCGCCGAGGGGGAGCCGTGGGGTGTGACGGAGCTCGACGCCGCCGTGCCCACTGCGATCA
>JBPEXB010000632.1:0-2049 GCA_052032125.1 Acidimicrobiia bacterium | reverse complement strand
TAGGTGCGCATGAACTCCATGTCGTGCTCGATGACGACGATCGTCCGGTCGCCGACGATCCGCTGCAGCAGTGCGCCCGTCTCGTCCCGCTCGTCGGTGCTCATGCCGGCGACGGTCTCGTCGAGGAACATCACCTTGGCGTCCTGGACGAGGAGCATGCCGACCTCGAGCCACTGCTTCTGCCCGTGGGCGAGGACGCCGGCTGGTCGGTCGGCCAGTGCCGAGAGTCCGATCGTCTCCAATGCCTGCTCCACGCTCTCGGGCACCCGGCGTCGGGCGAGGAGCCGACCGAGTGCACGGCGGTGGAGCCCGGCGGCGATGTCGAGGTTCTGCAGGACGGTGAGATTCTCGAAGACCGTGGCCGTCTGGAACGTCCGCCCGATGCCGAGTCGGACGATCTCGTGCGACTTCATCGACAGGAGGTCGTGGTCCCGGAACTCGGCGCGACCACTTCCCTGCACCAACCCCGTGAGCGCATCGACCAGTGTCGTCTTGCCCGCACCGTTCGGGCCGATGAGGAAGTGCAGCCGTCCCTGCAGGAACGTGAGGTCGACTCCGTCGATCGCCTTGAACCCGTCGAAGTCGACGGTGAGACCGTCGATCTCGAGGTAGTCCTCGCCTCGGAACGACGCGGTCATGCCACGACCTGCGCTTCCGCTGTTGGCCGTGCCGCACGTTGCAGCCGATCCGGCACGAGCGCGCGCAGCCGCGAACCCAGCGACGCGACGCCTCCGGGGAGGAACAGGATCACGACGATGAACAACAGGCCCTGGAAGTACACCCAGTTGGTCGGGTACTGCTCGGAGAGCGTGGACTGGCCATAGCCGACGGCGATCGCACCGATCGCCGGACCGAGCAACGAGGCACGTCCGCCGAGCGCCACGCCCGCGATCATCATGATCGAGGCGGTCGCCCCGACGTCGGCCGGCGAGATGATCCCGACGAGCGGCGCGAACATCGCACCGCCGATGCTCGCCATGACGGCACCCACGACGAACGCCACGAGCTTGATGTTGGCGGGGTCGTACCCCAGGAAGCGCACTCGTTCCTCGGCGTCCCGGGTCGCGACCAGGAGCTCGCCGTAGCGACTGCGGTAGAGCTGCCACACGACCACGAGGCAGAGGATGAGCAGCCCGGCGACGATCCGGTAGAGGTTTGTCTGGACCGTCGGGTCGTAGAGGTTCTGACCGAAGAAGGTGCTGAAGGTGTTGAGGCCGTTGAACCCGCCGGTCTGCTTGATCGTGGCGATCAGCAGCGTCGAGAACGCGACCGCCATCGCCTGCGTGAGGATGGCGAAGTAGGCCCCCTTCACCCGGCGCTTGAGGATGGCGTAGCCGAGGAGGAACGAGACGACGGCCGGCAACACGACGACAGCGACCAGTGTGAATGCGCCGCTGCGGAACGGTTCCCACCAGATCGGCATCGTCCCGCTGCCGTAGAGCTGCATGAAGTCCGGGACGTTGCCGGGTCCGGCCGCCTCGAGCTTCATGTGCATCGCCATCGCGTAGGCGCCGAGGCCGAAGAAGACGCCCTGTCCGAGCACGAGCATCCCGCCGCGTCCCCAGGCGAGTCCGATCCCGACGCCGGCGATCGCCCAGCTGCAGTACTTGCCCAGGTTCCCGAGTCGGAACGAGTTGAGCGAGTTCGGCGCCCAGACGAGCAGTGCGAGCGCGAGCAGTGCGATGCCGAGCAACGGCGCGTAGGTCCGCGCCAACGCCCGAACCTTCCCGCTGGACAGGAGCCCGCCCCTGGACAGGTCGGCGTCCCGTCGCGCCGTCACCTCGGTGACGTCGGTGGTGGTCGAGGTCATGCCAGCGCCCTCGACCGGACGGTGAACAGGCCCTGGGGTCGTACCTGGAGGAAGACCACGACCAGCGCGAAGGTCACGACCTGCGCCATGCTGCCGCTCGTCCAGTCCGTGAGGAACGCGGTCACCACGCCGACCGCCCAGGCGGCGATGACGGTGCCCTTCAGCTGGCCCACGCCGCCGGCCACCACGACGAGGAACGCCGGGATGATGTACGTGGTCCCGAGTGTCGGGTTGGTGCC
>JBPEXB010000631.1:0-1858 GCA_052032125.1 Acidimicrobiia bacterium | reverse complement strand
AGCGCAGCCTGGCGTGGCGGTATCGCCGGGGCCTGTTCCTGTGCGCGCTCGTGTTCGTGGCGCTCCTCTCCGGGGCCGGGTTCGTGCTCGGACAGGTCGAACTCCCTGACGAGGACCCGCTGCTGCAGTCGACCTTCGTCTGCGCCAACGACGTCACCGAGTCGTGCGGGCCCGACAACGCCATGGCCAAGCTGGCCGGCGAGGAGGACCGGGTCTCGCTCCCGATCGACGAGATCCCCCAGACCTTCATCGACGCCGTCCTCGCCGCGGAGGACCGCAACTTCTACAGCCACGCCGGCATCGACCCGGTCGGCATCGCCCGAGCCGTCTACCAGGAGGTGCGGGGGTCCAGCGCCCAGCAGGGTGGTTCGACCATCACGCAGCAGTACGCAAAGAACGCGTTCCTGAGCTCCGAGCGGACGATCACCCGCAAGCTCAAGGAAGCCGTCCTCGCGGTGAAGCTGGAGCGGGAGTTCGACAAGAACGAGATCCTCCAGCGCTACCTCAACACCGTCTACTTCGGCCGCGGTGCCTACGGCGCCGAGGCCGCGGCCCGCACCTACTTCGGGGTGTCGATCCGCAACGTCGACCTGTCGCAGGCCGCGTACCTCGCGGCCCTCATCCGCTCGCCCGAGTC
Source organism: Acidimicrobiia bacterium (assembly GCA_052032125.1). Taxonomy (GTDB): domain Bacteria; phylum Actinomycetota; class Acidimicrobiia; order Spongiisociales; family Spongiisociaceae; genus JBPEXB01. The sequence goes on along the minus strand of JBPEXB010000631.1, from coordinate 1,221 downwards.
GACCGACGTCTCCCGCAACCCCGAGACGGCCGTCTTCCGGCGCAACTCGGTCCTCGACGGCATGCTCGAGGAGGGCTGGATCACCTCCGAGGAGTACGACACCGCCAAGGCCAAGGAGCTCTCGGCCGAGGTGCGCGAACGGTCCGTCCGCGAGGGGCTGGGCGAGGTCGTCGGCGCCGAGTTCGGCACCGAGTACTACGTCGAGTACATCCGCCGGCTGCTCTACGAGGAGTACGGCGCCGACGTCGTCAACGGCGGTGGCCTCCGCGTCTACACCACCCTCGACAAGGGCCTGCAGCAGGCGGCCTACGAGTCGGTCTACCGCGACGTCCTGAACGAGGAGGACGATCCCGCAGGTGCCCTCGTCAGCGTCGACGAACTCGGACGCGTCGTGGCCCTGGTCGGCGGCGAGGACTTCCGGTCGTCCGAGGTGAACCTGGCCCTCGGCGCCCTCGCCGGTGGCTCGGGCCGCCCGCCCGGTTCGTCGTTCAAGCCGATCGTGCTCGCCGAAGCGCTCGGCCAGGACATCTCGGCCCGCTCCAAGTTCATCAACGAGAACGACATCGTCCTGCCCCGTGCCAACGACGGCAAGGACTGGGAGGTCGGCAACTACGACGACGGCGCCGAGAACCTGGTCGACCTGGTCGAGGCGACCAAGGTCTCGTCCAACACCGTCTACGCGCGGCTGATGCTCGAGGTCGGTCCGGCCAACGTGGTCCACCTGGCCGAGCGCCTCGGCGTCCGCACCCCGCTGCCTCCGGTGAACTCGCTCGTGCTCGGCTCCGGAGACGTGTCGGTCCTCGACATGGCCAGCGCCTACTCGACGTTCGCCCGCCGGGGTGAGCACATCGAGCCGTTCTTCATCACCAAGGTCGAACAGATCGTCGACGGCGAGGTGAAGGTCCTGTTCCAGGCGGGCAGCGAGCGCCAGCAGGTCATGCGCCGCGGCGACGCCGACCAGGTCAACTGGATCCTCCGCCAGGTCGTCCTCGGCGGCACCGGTGCCGGCGCGAACCCCGGCTACCCCGTGGCCGGCAAGACCGGGACCAGCGGCGACTACCGCGACGCCTGGTTCGTCGGGTACTCGCCGAAGCTCACCACCGCCGTGTGGATGGGCTACCCCGACCTCGACGAGAACGGCGAGACGCGGTTCATGACCAACGTCAAGGGTCGACGGGTCACGGGCGGGTCGTTCCCGGTGACGATCTTCAAGCTCTTCAT
>JBPEXB010000630.1:0-3777 GCA_052032125.1 Acidimicrobiia bacterium | reverse complement strand
AACGGCGGCCCTCACAGATGATGTGGTACTTGGTACTTGGTACCTGGTACTCGGTACGTGAAGGGGCGCGTCAGCGCCCCTTCACCAGATGCTCACATACACCAGGATCGGCTCCGAGGGGCCGGTGGTGCCGGCGGCTCGGCGGCGGAAGTCCCACAGCTCGACCCACCACATGGTGCCGTCCGGTCGGCTGAAGCGGCCGCCGTATCGGGGCACGCGGTCGTCGGGGATGGCTTCGAGCGAACCGGTGAGCACCCGGGAGCGCAGGCGAGTCTCGATCTCGCCGACCAGCGCCTCGGTGTCCGCCACGTCGCGGGGCAGTTGGAAGTAGAGCGGTTCCACGTTGCGCAAGGCGCCCTGGGCGGCGGCCACGGCGTCGGTGTCGTAGAGGGGCTGCTGCGACAGCACTTCCTCGGCTCCGGCCGGCACCCATGGCTGGCCGATGGCCAGCGCGTCGGCGGGGGAGCCGAGCCACGACTCGACGAATCGGGTGCGCTGCTCGCCGACGAGGTCCGCTTGACCCAGCACCACCATGGCCACCGACTCGGCCAGGTCCTCGCCGGGGCTGGTGGCGCCGTAGGTGCTGGCGGCAGAGACCCCTTGGCCCAACGACCACGTGCGGTCGGCCACGCCGCTGCCGGCCTGGATCCACCCGGTCTCCGCGGCGAAGTCCACCACCAGCTGCGAGCCGACCGTCGGGTCGACCTGTCCCACCGAGCCGTCGAACACGGCGTCGAGGTACTCCTTCTCGAGGGTCTCGAACTGCGCCACGTGCACCAGCTCGTGGGCCACCGCCCGGGCGAGGTCGTAGCGCGTGCTGCCGCCAGCCGAGAGCGTGAACGCCCGATCGAGGAGGTAGATGTCCGGGCCCAGGGCGAACGCCACCGCCGTCGGATGGGCGGGGCGGGCCGTGGTGAGCTCGGAGGCGCGCACGACGTAGCGGACCTCGAGCGCCTCGAGCAACGGGGTGGGCACGTCGTCGATCACCCTCCGCACCAGGGCGAGCTCGGCCTCGGACGGAGGGGCGCCGCGGCCGACATACGTGAGGCGGTCGATCGAGCGCTCCCAGTCGATGGTCGGCTCGTCGACGCCCAGTCGCTCCATGATCGAGGCGTCCGACAGGTCGACCTCGGCCGGGCCTGGCGACGTGCTCGTCGAGGAGCCACACGCAGCTGCCATGAGCGAGAGCACGGTGAGCACGGTGGCGAGCGGTCGGATGGCGGCCTCGGATGGTCGACGTGGGGTGCAGGCTAAATTGTGTGCTCCGCAAGACGTGACGACAGGGGCAGGCTCATGGCTGGAGACGGTTCGAAGAAGATCACGGTGGTTGGCGCCGGCAAGTACGGCTCGACGACCGTCCAGCGCCTCGCCGCCTGGGACATCGCCGACGAGGTCGTGATGACCGACATCGTCGAGGGGCTCCCCCAGGGGCTGGCGCTCGACATGAACCAGTCTCGGCCGGTCGAGAAGTACTCGACGAGGGTGGTTGGCACCAACGACTACGCCGACACCGCCGGGAGCGACGTGGCGGTCATCACCGCCGGCCTGCCCCGCAAACCCGGCATGTCGCGCATGGATCTCCTGGAGGTCAACGCCAAGATCGTGAAGGGCGTGACCGAGGCCCTGGTCGAGCATTCGCCCGACGTGACGATCGTCGTGGTCACCAACCCGCTCGACCACATGACGCAGCTGGCCGCCGACGTCTCCGGGCTCCCCAAGGAGCGCGTGATCGGCCAGGCGGGCATCCTGGACAGCTCCCGGTTCGCCCATTTCATCGCCGAGAAGCTGGATGTGGACATCCAATCGGTGTCGGCGCTCACGCTCGGGAGCCACGGCGAGACCATGGTCCCGGTCCCGTCGCAGTGTTTCGTCGACGGCACGCCGATCGGCGAGCTCATGTCGGAGGCGGACATCGCCGAGCTGGTCGATCGCACCCGGGCGGGAGGAGCCGAGATCGTTGCGCTGCTCAAGACCGGGAGCGCCTACTACGCCCCCTCGTCGGCCGCCGCTGCGATGGTCCGCTCGATCCTGACCGACGCCGGCGAGGTCTCGCCGATCTGCGCCTGGGTGACCGGTCAGTACGGGATCGACGACGTGTATCTCGGGGTGCCTGCCCGCCTCGGTGCCGGCGGTGTCGCCGAGATCGTGGAGCTGCCGTTGACCGACGGCGAGCTGGCCGGGCTCCGCGAAGCTGCGGTCGCGGTGCGGGAGAAGGTCGACGAGCTGGCCGGCCTCAGTCTGGACTGACCGTGGCATCTCCGACGCTTCCCCGCTCGCTGCGCTGGGGCGCCGCGTTCCTGTGTGCGCTGTATGCGGCGGGAGCGCTCGCGGTGCTGTTCGGCCCGGCGTCGGGCGCACCCGTGGACGGTACGAACCTCGAGCCGTTCCACACCATCCGGCGGCAGCTCGATCGGGGCCTCTACGCCCAGTTGGTCGGCAACGTCCTGCTCCTCGCCCCGATCGGTTTCACGCTCCGGTTGTGGGGCTGGTCGTTCGGGCGGGTGCTCTTGGCGGTGAGCGCTCTGTCCTTCGCCATCGAGGCCGGTCAGGCGCTGGTGGGGCGGGTGAGCGACGTCGACGACATGATCCTCAACGTTTTCGGGGCCCTGGCGGGAGCCCTGGTGGCCTGGTCCGTGGCGGCCGTGTGGGCCCGAACCCGCCCGGCGGCGCCATCTGCCTCGGACGAGCCGACCACGGAAAGTGCACTTTTCTGAGCTGACCGGCGCTCTCCGTGGGTTTCTGGCCGAAAACCCTTGTGCGGCAAGGAGTTTGTCGACGCAGGCTCGTGGCAGTGTCATATAATGACAGCGCTGTAATTCGATCCCACAAGGAGGGACATCGATGAACAAAGGTGATCTCATCGACGCCGTTGCAGGCGCAACGGGCGAGTCGAAGTCATCCGCCGCCGCATCCGTGGATGCGATGATCGGCGCCATCACCAACGCACTGACAGGGGGCGACAAGGTTCAGATCAGCGGTTTCGGCACCTTCGAGGTCCGTCATCGCAACGCTCGCATGGGTCGCAACCCGCAGACGGGCGAGTCGATCCCGATCGCCGCCAGCATCAGGTAGGTGACGAGCGGAGCGCCCAGGAGGAGAGCCTGCTGCAGAACGACCTGCACCGGGGTGCGGAGGCGGCCGAGGGCGCGCACCAACCGGGACCGATCGGTCTCGGGTTCCGACATGGCCGGCCGCCACCGGGTCGGATGGAGGTCCCGCTGGTCGGCCTGCACCTCGAGCGCCACCCGGGCTCGCTCCTGGAGGGCCTCGACGGTCAGATCGGGGACGGTCTCGGTGTAGCCCACGATCGGGGTGAGCCGGAGCGCTGCACCGGCCACGGTGAAGGTCGCGTCGTAGATGAGGCGGCTGAGCCGCTCGAACCGCACCTGGGTGCCCCGTCGGTCGGTCCCTGGCAGCAACAGCCCGATCACTCCCTCGGAGAACCCGACGAAGTCCAGCGTGCGGCTGTCGGCTCGGATCAGGTCGACGACCTGGGACGCAATCTCGTCACGGGCTCGTGAGCCGTGAGCGATCTCGACGCCGGGCAGCTCCTCCAGCGCCACATAGCCGAGGGCGCCGTGGCGACCGCCTCGACTGACCCGCTCGAGCTCTCGGACCAGCTGCTCCTCGAAGGCAGCGGGGGTGAGCGCCCCCGTGATCGGGTCCTCCATGAGATGCTCGCGGGCGAGCGGCGGCCGGGCGATCCTGGCCCGTAGCCGGGTGATCAGCTCGACCGGTGTCGCCGATGTGGCAATGACGTCGTCGGCTCCGCCGGCG
>JBPEXB010000063.1:0-3177 GCA_052032125.1 Acidimicrobiia bacterium | reverse complement strand
GTCGCGATCGGCTGTGCGGTGTCCATGAGCAGTTCTTTGACCTGGTTGGGAGTGATCGCTGGCCGCTGGCCGATGATCAACGCCGCTGCCCCGCTCACGACGGCAGCCGCCTGACTCGTGCCCGAACCGAGGAAGAACCGCTGTCCCACCCGGGCCTCGGGGTAACTGACGTCGGCGTTGGAGCCGGGGTTGCGCAGGCTGACGATCGACCGGCCCGGCGCAACGACATCGACATGCCGGCCCGCGGTTCCGCAGCTCGAGAACGAGGCGACGAAGTCGTCGTTGGTCGCTCTCGTGTCGTTGCTGTCGGACGCACCCACCGTGATCACGAAGGGATCCGTGGCCGGGTTCCGCAACGGCGAGCCAGTGCCGTCGTTCCCGGCGGAGACCACGACGACGATCCCGCTGGTCCAGGCACGCTCGACGGCGAACGCCAGCGGATCGAGCTGGTATGGCTGCACGCCGTCGGTGCCGAACGCCAGGTTCAGCACCCGGATGTTGAGCCCGGGATCGTCGTGGTGCTCGACCACCCAGTCGATGGCGGCGATCACCTGCGAGACGTCGGTGGCGCCGCCGTAGTCCGCCACTTTGATGCTCACGAGATGGGCGTCGGGTGCCATGCCGAGGAAGTGCTCGGTGCTCGGATCCTCCACCTCTTCGGGCGCCGCGTCGTCGCGGCCGGCGATGATGCCCGCCAGATGCGTCCCATGGCCGTTGGTGTCGAGATAGTGGAGATGCTGAGCCTGCGACTCGAGCGACAGGTCCGGCCCGTTGATCACCTTCCCGGGCGAGGTCAGCCCGTCGACCGGCACGGCGCCCGAGTCGATGACCGCCACGCCAACGCCGCTTCCCGTGTGGCCGGCGTTCCAGTACTCGTTGGCGTGTGTCTGCTTGACGACCTGGTACATGGAGCCGGCGTAATCCTTGGGGTCATACGTGGCGGCGATCGCGGTGGCGTTCCCCCACCCGTCCTCGTCGTCGCTGTTGAGCGTCACGCGCGCATCAGGCGTGATGCGCAGGATGGCGGGATCGAAGGCGAGCGATGTCACGGCAGTGCCGGGGATGCGGGCGACCAGACCATCGATGAGGCCGAGTTCCCGAAGGACCTCGCCCCCTGCTCGCTCGACCGATGCCACCGCCTGACCGAGGCCGCCGGGCGCCACCTCGACGATGACCTGGTGACTCCGCTCGGGCATCGACGCCTCGCCAGGTTCGGCGGCGTTGGCGAGGGTCGCTCCCACCACGATCGCCAGCAGGAAGGCGATGGCGATCCTGACCGGCGAGGTCATCTCATTGCGGGCGATCGAAGTGTTCATCGGAGTCCCGTTGGTTGGGTGTGTTGCCGTCGTCCCGCTTCGATCGGCACCTCGGCGGAGAACTCGCGACCCAAAACGCCTGGTGACAAGAGGACTAGCCCCTCGCACGAGGCCCGTTCGGCGCGACTGCCGAAGGCAGGCACCGCAGTCACGGGAGCGGGTCCTCGGCGGACGTCCACATGCCCGTCCAGCTCGAGCCCGACCACGAGGAGCCGGACCACGAAGACCCCGACCAGGACGAGCCCGACCAGGACGAACCGGTCCACGAGTTGGCGGACCAGGACGAACCCGACCAGGAGCTACCGGACCAGGAGCTTCCCGACCAGGAGCTGCCCGACCAGGACGAACCCGACCACGAGGAACCCGACCACGACGAGCCGTTCCAGGTGCCTCCGTCCCAGGGATCGTCGTCGGCGGCGTGGCCGTCGGCGTCGAAGGCCTGGCCGAAGATGTCGATCTCGCCGTACAGCTCGAACCACGAGCCACCGTCGCCGCTCTCGTCGGGGAGCCACGACACGAGTCGGTGGCTTCCCCGCGCTGCGTCGAGCGAGCCACTCCCGCTGGAGCGGATGTGGTTCTGCGTGGCGTTGGGTGTGTCGTCTTCTTCGATGACGTCCTCGAGGTCCAACATGCCCTCGCCCTGACACAGCGTCGACACGTCGGGGATCCTGGTGGCTTCGTCCATCAGCAGCTCTTTCAGCTGATCGGGTGTGATGGAGGGACGCTCGCTGATGATCAGGGCGGCGGCCCCCGAGACGACCGCAGCGGCCTGACTGGTGCCGGACCCCAGCATGTAGCGCTCGCCGACTCGTGCCTCGGGATGTTCGAGATCTGCGGTGGATCCGGGAGCGCGCAGGCTCACGATCGACATGCCGGGCGCCACCAGATCCACATGCCGGGACGACGTCCCACAACTCGAGAAGGGGGCGATCTCATCGTCGCGGGTCGTCTCCGTCGTGTGCCCTTCAGCTGCTCCCACGGCGATGACGAACGGATCGAGCGCCGGGTTCCTCAGCGGCACACCGGGACCGTCGTTGCCGGAGGCCACCACGACCACGATGCCGGCGTCCCATGCTCGCTCGACGGCATGGGCCAGCGGATCGAGCTGATACGACTGGGTGCTGTCGGTGCCGAACGACAAGTTCATGACCCGGATGTTCAGCCCCGGGTCGTTGCGATGCTCGACCACCCAGTCGACCGCCGCGATGACCTGGGAGACGTCCGTGGACCCCTCGTAGTCGGCGACCTTGACGTTGATGATGTGCGCGTGCGGGGCCATGCCGACGAACTGGTCGGGGCTTCGACCATGAATGTCGCTCACGCCCTCGTCCAGACCCGCGATGATCCCCGCCAGGTGGGTGCCGTGACCGTAGGAGTCCAGGTGGTGGCGGCCTTCGGCCTGCGACTCGAGCGACAGGTCAGGGCCGTTGATCACCTTGCCCGGCAAGGTCAGACCGGGAACGGGGACCACCCCCGAATCGATCAGGGCGACCCCCACGCCCTGACCGAAGTGACCCACCTGCCAATAATCCTCGGCCTCGGTGACTTCCTCGGTGATGTGGTACATCGAACCTTCGTACGTGAGCAGGTCGACCACGTCGGTGACCGCCGTCCAGCCGGCGTCAGTCGCGGAGGAGAACGTGATGCGGCCGTCACGCGTGGCGCGTACGACTGCGGGGTGTGCCGAGAGGATCGAGGCGGCCGCATCGGGCACCTGCGCCACGAAGCCATCGATGAGCGGGAGCTCCCTCATCACCTCACCGTCGATGTCGGCCACGAACGCCATCGCCGCTGCGACGTCGCCGTTGGTCTCCACGATCACCTGGACGGCAGGTGCGCTGTCGGTGGCATCTGCGGGAAC
>JBPEXB010000629.1:0-15637 GCA_052032125.1 Acidimicrobiia bacterium | reverse complement strand
CGTGTCCGGAATCGTCATGGCGGTCACCTTACGAGCCGTGTCCGGGAGCCCGGGCCCTGGGCACGTTTGCGCGTGTCGGGGCCAGCTCGGTAGCATCGAACACATGTTCGATACCGTGCCTTCCCAGAGCAGTCTCTTCGGGTCGGCCGAAGTCGACTTCGACGCCTCGTTCCGCAACCTGCGCCGGATCGACCTCGGCGAAGGGGCGTGGATCGATTACGCGCCGATGTGGCTGTCCGGTCACGAGGAGCTCTACCGAAGGCTGGTCGCTCATGCCGAGTGGTCCCAACCCGTGGTGCAGATGTACGACCGCCAGGTGGTGACACCGCGCATGGTGGCTCGATTCACGCCGGATCTCGATGTCTCGCTGCCTCCGATGGTCGATGCGCTCTCCGATCGCTATGGCGTCCGCCTCGATCAGGTCAGCGCTGGGTGGTACCGCACGGGGGACGACTCGGTGGCCATGCACGGCGATCGCGTGGCGCGCGAGCGACAGTCGGCCACCGTGGCGACCGTCTCCCTGGGCGGCGCCCGGCGCTTTCTCATCCGCTCCAGGGCGGGCGGTCCCAGCGAGTCGTTCTCGCTCGGTCACGGCGATCTGGTGGTGATGGGCGGCGCCTGCCAGCGCACCCACGAGCACGGAATCCCGAAGACTGCCGAGCGGGTCGAGCCCCGTATCGCCCTCATGTTCCGGCACGTCTACAGCTGACGGCCGGCGGCCGGCAGCCGTCAGTCAGTGTGTCCGCGCCAGGTGGGGCGAATGGCCCTCACGCCTCGAGTTCGGCGAACACCCGGTTGGCGACCCGGAAGCAGGCGACGCCGGCCGGGATGCCGGCGTAGATGGCGATCTGGTGGAGGATCGTCTCCAGTTCGGGCTTGGTGAGCCCGTTGGTGATGGCGCCGCGGAAGTGGATCTCGAACTCCTCCATCCGGTTGAGGGCGGCGATCATCCCGAGGTTGATCATCGATCGCTCTCGGTGGGTGAGCGCCTCGTTGGCCCAGGCGCCGCCCCAGCAGTACTCGGTGACCAGCGCCTGGAACTCCTGGTTGAACTCGTCGGCCTGCGCCAGGTTGCGCTCGACGTACTCCTCGCCGAGCACCGCCTTCCGAGCAGCGAGGCCCCGGTCATAGCGTTCGGTCGTCATGAGGTGCTCCTGTCTCTCGTCGGTCATCCCAGCGCCCGGTCCAGAGCCTCGGCGGTGCGGGTGAACTCATCGTCGGTGTGCGAGAGACCGACGAACCGGCGCAGGTTGGGTGTCACGTTGATCCGCTCGTGGAGCAACGCAGTGTCCAGAGCTGCGTTGGCGTGCTGGTCGGACCGCAGGAGGTCGAGGTAGGACTGTGGCGGAGCATCGATGTGGAGGATCTGCCACAGCGACCCCACGGTCGCCACGAGGGCGCGCCGCTCCCGGTGCTCCAGCACCTCGGTCAGCGCGGCCGCCAGGCGGCTGGTCCGCGCCTCCAGGTCGTCGTAGACGGCCGGGTCCTCGAGGTGCGACAGGGTGGCCAGGCCGGCGGCCGCCGCCAGTGGATTGCCGTGCTGGGTGCCCGACGCGTAGACGTAACCGGCGGTGGCCTTCCGCCTCGGATGGGCCTGGTCGATCAGGTCGGCGCGACCGGCGACGCAGGACAGCGCCATCCCGCCGCCGACGATCTTCCCGTACGTCGCCAGGTCGGGCGTGACACCGAACACGCCTTGCGCGCCCTGGCGGCTCAGTCGGAAGCCGGTCACCACCTCGTCGAAGATCAGCACGATGTCGTGGCGATCGCAGTAGCGGCGGAGCCCCTCCAGGAAGCCGGGCGCCGGCTCGATGATGCGCTGGACAGGCTCGACGATGATGCCGGCGACCTCGTCGACCTGGGGTGCGATGATGCGCTCCAGGGCTTCCAGGTCGTTGTAGGGCACGATGCTCATCGTTCCGCGAACGGCTTCGGGCGTCCCCTGGGTGAACGACGTGGCCTGGGGGTAGTGGCTGGGCTCGGGCGGGCTGACCCCGACTCCGGCGTAATCGTGATTGCCGTGGAACGCGCCCTCGAACTTGATGATCTGGTCACGGCCGGTGGCGGCGCGAGCCATGCGCATGGCGTAGGCGGTCGCCTCGGAGCCGGTGGTGGCGAAGAGGATGCGCTCGGCACACGGGATGGCATCCACCAGGACTGCGGCGAGTTCGATGGCGACGTCGGTGAGCGACCCGTATTGGTGGATGGTGCGTCCCGCCTGGCGCCGGACCGCTTCGACCACCTGTGGCGGCTGGTGCCCGAGGATCAGCGCGCCGGCGCCCATGATGTAGTCGAGCCAGCGTTCGCCCTCGACGTCAGTGATCCAGGAGCCGGCCGCGTCGGCGACCGTGAAGCGCAGGCCCTCGGGGTTCAACCGCGTGCCCAGCGCGCCTCCTGGCAGCGCCCGCTCGGCGAGCTCGCGATAGCCGGCATGGCCGATGATCGGTGTCGTCATGCCCGAGCCCGCTCGGCTGAGGGATCCCACACCGGTTCCTCGAGGATGGTGGCTGTGACCTCTTCGCCCAGCAGGAGCAGGTCGAGGGCGGTGCCGGCTCGATCCCGGCTCGGATCGACATAGGCCCAGGCCAGGCTCGTTCCCGTGGTGTGGCCATAGGCGGCGGTGGTCACGACACCGACCCGCTCGCCATCAGCGAACACGCCCTCGCCACCCAGCAGCTCTGCGCCGTGGTCGTCGTCGAGCCGCAGATACACCAGCTTCCAGCGAGGCGCCTCCATGTTCGCCAGCAGTGCCTCCCGCCCCACGAAGCCCTCTTTCTCCGGTGTGACGAACGACATGAGACCGGCCTCGTAGGGGCTGCACTCGTTGGTCATGTCGGCGGAGACCTTGTACGCCTTCTCCATGCGCATCGACGTCAGGGCGTGCGACCCGAAGAGGCCGAGATCGTGGGGTTGGCCGGCCCCCATGATCGCGTCGAACACCTGCGCCATGTCGCTCATCGGCACGTGCAGTTCCCACCCCAGCTCGCCGGTGAACGACACCCGCAGCGCCCGCAGCGAGGCGCCTCCGAGCTTCACCTCCCTGGCCGAGAGCCACGTACCCCCGGCGTTGGACAGGTCGGCGTCGGTGAGCGGTTGGAGGACGTCGCGGCTGCGGGGGCCTGCCACCGAGAGCACACCGAAGTCGTCGGAGACGTCGGTGATCGTCACGTGCTCGCCGGGGCGCCGGTGGAAGGTCATCCAGTCGTGGAACCGGAGCTGCCCGATCGCCGCGCCCACCAGGTAGAAGTGGTCGTCGGCGAGCCGGGCAGCCGTGAACTCCGCTTCCACCATGCCCTGTTCGGTGAGCATGTAGACGAGGCCGATCCGGCCCACCCGGGGCAGGCGTCCGGCGGTGAGCCGGTCCAGGAACGAGGCGGCGTCGGGTCCGGTGACCTCGTACTTGGCGAAGGCGGTCAGGTCGGCGAGGCCGACCCGCTCGCGGACGGCCCGGACCTCCTCGCCGACGGCCTCGAACCAGCGAGCTCGGCGGAAGGAGTGGTGATCCTCGAACGGGAGCGACTCGGGGGCGAACCAGCGGGGGCGTTCCCATCCGAACACCTCCTCGAAGATCGCCCGCCGATCCTCCATCCGACCGTGGATCGCCGAGGTCTTGTGCGGCCGGCCCGCCGTCCGGTTGAGACCGGGGTAGGGGATCTCATGGCGGAGCAGGTAGTCCTCGTGCGCCTTGGTCCGGTTGTACTCAGGCGTGCAGAACGCCCCGAACCGGCGAGGATCGAAGTTGCGCATGTTGATCGTCGTGGCGCCGTGCACGATCCAGCGGGCGAGGTACTGCGTGGCGCCCGGCCCCCAGGCGATACCGACCTGGGTGCCGTTGCAGTACCAATAGTTCTCGACCCCGGGGGCGGGGCCCAGCAGCATGTTCCCGTCGGGCGGGTGCGAGATGGCGCCGTGGATCGCCTTCTGGATCCCGACGTCGGCGAGGACCGGCATGCGCTCGAAGGCCGCCTCCAGCCACGGCGCGATCCGGTCGTAGTCGGGCGGGAACAGGTGGTGGTCCGCCTCCCAGGGCGTGCCGTCCTCCCACACCGAGTTCGGGTTCGCCTTCTCGTAGATGCCGATCAGGCCGGATTGGCGCTCCATCCGGATGTAGCCCGAGACCACGGCGTCGTCGCGCACCACGGGCAGCTCCCGGTCGAGCTCCTGAAACGCGGGGACCTCCTCGGTGACGAAGTAGTGATGGGTCATCGACACGACCGGCACGTCGACGCTCACCCCGGCCCATGAGCCCACCTGGCGGGCGTAGGTCCCGGCGGCGTTCACGACGATGTCGCATGTGAACGAATCGGTCTCGGTGTCGACCCGCCAGCGGCCGTCGTCCATCCGCACGGTGTTCATCACCCGGGTGTTGCGGAGGATGCGGGCGCCCCGCTGGCGGGCGCCGGCCGCGAATGCGAAGGCGGCGCCTGCCGGGTCGACATGGCCGTCGTCGGGTGTGTAGAGGGCACCCTGCACACCGTCGAGGTTGTAGAAGGGATGCAGCTCGGCGATGCGGGCGGGTGTGATCAGCTCCATGCGGTTGCCGACGCCGCGCCCCACCGAGAGGGTGTAGCGCAGCCAATCCATCTCGTCGTCGAGATACGCGAGCCGCAGCGAGCCGGTGTTGTGCCAGCTCACCGACTGCCCGGTCTCGTCCTCGAGGCGGGCGTAGGCGGCGGTGCCGTAGCGGTTGAAGACCGACAGCCCGTAGCTGGACGTCGAATGGGTGATCTGACCGGCGGCGTGCCAGGTCGACCCGGAGGTGAGCTCGCCCTTCTCCAGCAGGAGGCAGTCGGTCCAGCCCTCGACCGCCAGGTGGTAGAGGAGCGCGGTTCCCATGATGCCGCCGCCGATGACGATGACCCGGGCATCCGTGTGCATGGTACGACTGTACAAGATGGACGCGACGATCGCACGGCTGTACCAGTAGCAGTACCAAGTACCTGGTACCGGGTACGTGGTACCCGTCTGGCAAGATCCCGTCATGCAACGACGGAACCTCTTCTTGGGCCTTGCCGCAGCTGGGGTGGGGGTCGGGGTGGCCCTGGCCCGTCACTACGTCACCGGCCTGCGCGGGCGGCCGGGGACGCCACTGCGCTCGATCGATCTCGGTCCGGTCACGACCCACCGGCTCTCGATGCCCGATGGCGCCGTCGTGCAGGTCAAGGAGTACGGAGATCCCAGCGGTCGGCCGGTGGTCCTGCTCCACGGCGTGCTGCTCCAGTGGTGGATGTGGAACGCGGTGGGCGCCCGGCTCCTCGACGACCATCGGGTGATCGCCTGGGACATGCGGGGCCACGGAGAGAGCTCGCTGGGGTCGTCCGGGATGACGCTGGCGGCGGCCGCCGCCGATCTGCGGGTCGTCATGGACGAATTGGCTGTCGAGGACCCGGTGGTGGCCGGCTACAGCATGGGCGGCATGGTGCTCGGACGGTTGCTCGTGGACGATCCCTTGCTCGTGCAACGCACCGTGGGCCTTGGCTTTCTGTCGACCAGCGCGGCGCCGGCAGTCGTCGGCCCCATCGACACCGGCCCGGTGGCTCGGTCCCGCCTGCTGGCGACGGTGGTCGGCGCCACCGATCGGCGCCCGCTGCTCGACCTGGCGACGAGGCCGAACGCGCTGACCGAGGCGGTCATCGGAGCGGTCGGCTTCGGCAACCAGGCCACCGCAGCGATGATCGAGGACATGCGGGTCCTGACCTCCGAGATGGATCCGGGCGTCACCTCGGCATCGCTCGCCTCGATGGCGGAGCACGATGTTCGGCACCTGTTGGGCGAGATCGACGTGCCCTCGATCGTCATGGTCGGCGACCGCGACAAGCTGAGCCCACCCATCCACGCCCGCACCCTTGCGTCCGGCATCCCGGCCGCCCGGCTGATCACCCTCGACGGCGCCGGCCACGGCATCGCGATGGAACGCCCAGATGAGGTTGCCGCGGCGCTGCGCCAACTCGCCCTGGGTGATGGGCGGTACTGAGTACTCAGTACCAAGTACTCAGTACTTCTTCATTGGTACGCTTGTGTGCACGATGGCTGCAACGCGCACGAACGTACCAACGGACACCGCCGCGGTGCTCGACCGGTTGGCGGCCTCGGTCGACCGTCTCAGCCCGCAGGTGCGCAAGGCGGCGGTCTACGTCCTCGATCACCCGGATGCCATCGGCCTCAGTTCGGTTCGTGAGCTGGCCCGGGCAGCCGCGGTGAAGCCCAACACGATGGTGCGGATGGCGCGGGCCGTCGGATTCGACGGCTTCGAGGACTTCCGTGCTCCGTTTCGAGACGCTCTCCGGGCCGGCCCGGCGACCTTCGAAGATCGTGCCGAGTGGCTTCAGGAGCTCGCTGCCGGAGGCAGGCTCGGATCGCTGTACGCCGACATCGCCGGTGCGGCACTGGCCAACGTCGAGCGGATGTTCGAGGCGACGCCGCTCGAGGAGTTCAAGGCCATCGCCGATCGCATCGTGGCCGCCCGCCGGTCGTTCGTCATCGGCGTCGGTGCCAACTACGCGCTCGCCCACAACTTCGCCTACCTCCTCGGCATGGCCATCGACACGGTCGTGGCCGTGCCGCACGAAGGCAACGTGCCGATGGACGCCATCGTTCGCGCCGGACCCGACGATGTCGTGGTGGCCATGACGTTCGATCCCTATCGCTCCGAGGTCGTCGAAGCGACGGAGGCCGCTCGCACCCAAGGGGCGGCGGTGGTGGCGATCACCGACAGCCGCGGTTCCCCGATCGCCGGCGGCGCAACCCACGTGATCGTGGCCCCGAGCGCCACCCCGCAGTTCTTCCCTTCGACGCTGGCCGCCGCGGCCGCCCTCGAGACGCTCGCCTCCTTCATCGTGGCCGATGCGCCGAAACAGGTCGTCTCGGCCATCGACCGCTTCCACCAGCGGCGATACGATCTGGGCGTGTACTGGAGCCAGCCGTGAAGGTCCACCCCGACGTCGCCCGCTACACGGAGCCGCAGCGCGCCATGGAGCCGCAGGTCTATCGCGACGAGGCGATCTGGCGGGCCGAGCAGGAAGCCGTGATGGCCACGACGTGGCAGTACGCCTGCCATCGCTCCCAGGTGGCCGAGCCCGGTGCCTACGTGACCCACCGTGTCGGTGGCGAGGAGCTCTTCACGGTCCACGGGGCCGACGGCGTCGTGCGGACGTTCTACAACGTCTGCATGCATCGGGGGCACGAGCTGTTGCAGGGGTCCGGTTCGAAGCGGGCGATCACGTGTCCGTACCACGCCTGGTCGTACCGGCTCGACGGCTCGCTGCGTCATGCACCGCACTCGGACGGCCGACCGGGATTCGATGCCTCCGAGATCTGCCTGACCGAGGTGCGGACCGACGACTTCCTGGGTTTTCTGTTCGTGAATCTCGACGAGGCGGCGCCGCCGATGGACGAGATGTATCCGGGCGTGCGATCGGCGCTTCACGAGTTCTTGCCCTCGATCGAGCGCATGCGTCCGCTGGAACGGCGTGACTTCGTGGCGGAGGCCAACTGGAAGCTGGCGGTCGAGAACTACAACGAGTGCTACCACTGCCGCACCGCGCATCCGTCGTTCTCGGCGGGAGTCGTGAAGCCGGACACCTACTCGATCGAGCCGGTCGGCCATGCCCTCCGGCATCGGGCCGAGTGCGCCGAGCACCAGTACTACGACATCGACCTGGATGCCTCGCCACACGCCGCCGAGTACAGCTCGTTCTATCTGTGGCCGCTGTTCTCGTTCCAGATCTATCCGGGGCCCATCCTCAACACGTTTTGCTGGCGTCCGGCGGCGGTCGACCAGACGCCGTTCTTCCGCGAGTGGTTCAGCCTCGACGGCGAGGAGAGCGAGACCGTGCGGGTCGTCGCCAAGGAGGACGCCGAGACGACCGTGGCCGAAGACCTCGACCTGATGGCCTCGGTGCAACGGGGCCTGGCGAGCCGTGGATACCGACCGGGACCGCTCGTGCTCGACCCCGAGATGGGCCTGAACAGCGAGCACACGGTGGCCGCCATCAAGACCTGGTATCAGGCGGCGATGTCGTGACGACGGCCCGGATCGACCCGGCCGGCCTCAGCTCCAAGTACATCGCCCACTACGGCTTCGTGACGACGCCCAGGTATTTCGACGACGTCGTGCAGCAGTTCCTGTC
Organism: Acidimicrobiia bacterium; assembly: GCA_052032125.1. GTDB lineage: Bacteria > Actinomycetota > Acidimicrobiia > Spongiisociales > Spongiisociaceae > JBPEXB01. The sequence continues at coordinate 7,508 of JBPEXB010000629.1, read as the reverse complement.
GGTCGCCCCTCACGGCGTGGGAGTCATGCAGCGGCTGCTGTCGCTCGACGGGTACTCCTGGGACCTGGATCAGCGGGTGGACGGCATGGGCGAGATGGAGCACTCCGCCCGGGCACTGGCCGAGTCGAACTGCGACGTCGTGATGCAGGTCGGGACCAACTGGGTACACGCCGCCGGCACCACGCCCGATCAGATCCGCGACCAGATCGCCCGGGTCAGCGGCGAGATCGGGGTTCCGTTCCTGATGGCGGGCCAGTGCATCGTCGATGCCCTCGAGCACCTCGGTGCCCGGCGCATCGCCGTGGCCAACAGCTACTACCGAGACGACTGGCGGGACGGCATCAATCGTTATCTGACGCAGGCCGGCCTCGAGATCGTGGCGTCGGGATCGATCATGGATCAAGGCATCGTGGAGTCCCTCGACCACGCTCTGGAGATCGAGGCCGCGACGCTGTGGAACTACCCGGATGAGATCGTCGAGAGGGCGATCGTCGAGATGTGGCGTCAGGCGCCCGACGTGGACGCCGTCGTGCAGACCGGCGCCGGCTTTCGCACGGTCCACCTGCTCGAAGGCATCGAAGCCGAGATCGGTGCGCCCGTCGTCGCCTCCGACGGCGCCACCTTCTGGGCCGGCCTGCAGACGCTCGGCCTGGAGGCGCGACCGGGGTTCGGCCGCCTGCTGTCGAGTACCCGTGCGTGAGCACCGGCGGCCGCCCGGTGAGTGAGTTCGAGCGCCTCACGGCGCTGCCGTCCGACATGGCTCGCCTGGCGAGCATCGCACGGAGCGAGGGCTTCCTGGCGCTCGATGCCCTCGTCGGGGAGTGGAACGACGGCGTGAACCGCTTCGACGGTCCCGGTGAGATGCTCTTGGGATTGCGGGATCCGAGTGGCACGATCGCCATCGGCGGGTTGAACCGGGATCCGTTCGCACCAGAGGCCGAGAACGCCGGGCGAATCCGCCACGTGTTCGTCGTCTCCGAAGAGCGCAATCGTGGCATCGGAGCCCGGATGATGGAGGTGCTCGAGGATCGAGCACGTCGACACGGGTTCTCGATCCTCACCCTCTTCACTCCTTCGCCGGATGCGGCGCGGTTCTACGAGCGATTGGGATTCGAGATCGTGGAGGGCACCGACCACCGCTCGCACCAGAAACCATTGGTACCTGGTACCGAGTACTAGGTACCGAGTACTGCTCCGTGGGGCGGCGAACCGCTTCACGGAGCCTTCACATACCCGGCACTCGTCCGTTGATGCTGGCCTGGTTCTCTACCGGTGTAGGCAACGACGAAAGGAACGAGATGCTGTTGCTGGGATTCTTCCTCTTCTTCCCGTTCTTCTTCCTGTTCCTGGCGCCGCTGTTCTTCTTCCTGCTCCTCGGGGCAGCGTTCGGAGGCAAGCGCCGGTGGCACAGGGACGACGGTGAGTGGGGAGCGTCGGCCCTCGACATCCTCGAAGCTCGGTACGCCAACGGGGAGATCGACCGGGCCGACTACCTCGACCGCAAACGAGATCTCGCGTCAGACGCCACCTGACGCACACTCTCCGGGTTCCCGCCGGTGGTGCAGCCACCACGTCGGATCTCTCCCTCCCTCTGGCAGGCGGGAACCCGGACCTCACGAAAGGGACTGAACGATGCTGACACTCGCACACGCCGTCGGATCGGGCTACTGGCTCGGCCCGCTCATCTTCTTCGGGCTGCTGCTCCTCTTCTGGGTGCTGGCCGCTCGGCGCTGGCGGCGCCACGGCTGGGCCCACCATGGGCACTGGAAGTCGCCCGGCATGCGCATCCTCGAGGAGCGCTACGCCAAGGGTGAGATCGACCGAGCCGAGTTCTTCGACCGCAAGAAGGACTTGCAGCCACCCACCGACGCCTGACCCCGTGGAGGCGGGACCACCTTCAGCCGGTTACACCCGCCCCACACCGACGGGCCCCGAGGAATCGGGGCCCGTCCTCGTATCATCGGAGTCCCCATGGACCAGCCCCGCATCCTGATCGTCGACGACGAGGAGCGCATCCGCTCGCTCGTCGCCTCCTACCTCGAGTCCGACGGGTTCGACGTCGTCGAGGCGGCGAACGGCCGGGAGGCGGTCGCCGAGGTGGAGCGGCGCAAGCCGGACCTGGTGGTCATGGACGTGCGCATGCCGGGCCTCGACGGCTTCGAGGCGCTCGCCGAGATCCGGAAGTTCTCCGACGTCTACGTGATCATGCTGACCGCCCGTGCGGAGGAGACCGACCGGATCGTCGGTCTGTCGGTGGGTGCCGACGACTACGTCACGAAGCCTTTCTCGCCACGCGAGCTCGTGGCCCGGGTGAAGGCGGTGCTCCGACGTGCGCGTGGAGCGGCGAACGACGACACAGCCGACCGGCTGGAGTTCGACACCGTCACGATCGACGTCGGCCGCCGGGAGGTCTTTCGGAACGGAGAGGCGGTCGAGCTGACCGCCCTCCAGTTCGACCTGCTGGCCACGCTGGCGGAGTCGCCCGGGCGGGTGTTCTCCCGCCGGCAGCTGATCGAACGCGTCTGGGGCTGGGACTTCTACGGCGACGAGCGGATCGTCGACGTCCACATCCGCAACCTCCGCAAGGCGCTCGCTGACGAGGCGGGCGCCCCCGAGGTCGTCGGCACCGTCCGCGGTGTGGGGTACAAGCTGGTGGCCGGCGCCCCATGAGAAGGCACGCCCCTCACGGCTCGCACAAGGGCCCGCCCCACGGCGGTGCCGAGGCGTGGCGCTACTTCCAGGGTCTCGAGCGCAAACTGGCCCGGTCGCATCTCGCCGCCGTCGTGCTGGCGATCATCTTCTTGTTCCTGCTCGCCAGCCTGTTCGGGGCGATCTTCGGCCGGTTCAACATGTTCGGCGGACGGCCCGAACAGGGCGCCTTGCGCTGGTTCCTGGCCTGGTGGCTCGGCTTCATCGCCGTGTCGTGGGCCGGGCGGATCGTGGCTCGCCGGTACGCCCGCCGGATCACCGGCCCGCTGCGGTCGATGGGCGACGCGGCGCGCTCGCTGGCGGCGGGGAACTACGCGGTTCGCGTTCCCAAGCCGGCCGAGACCGAGCTCGCCGACCTGGCCGGCGACATCAACGCGCTCGCCGAGGAACTCGAACAGACCGAGCATCAGCGATTGCAGCTCATCGGCGATGTCGCCCACGAGCTGCGAACGCCTCTCCAGACGATCGAGGGTTCGATGGAGGCGCTGCTCGACGGCGTGGTGGAGCCGAGCGAGGAGGTGTTCGCGGCCATCGCCGAGGAGGCGGCCCGTCTGAAGCGCCTCGCATTCGACCTCTCGAACCTCTCGAAGAGCGAGGAGGGCTCGTTGGGCCTGCGGAGGGTGCCGCTCGATCTTCGCGATGAGGTCGTGTCGGTCGTCGAACTGCTGCAACACCAGTTCGACGCGAAGGAGGTGTCGTTGAGCGTGCGGGACGGCGACGTCGTTCGTGTGTCGGCTGACGAAGACCGGCTGGCGCAGATCCTCACCAACGTGATCGGCAACGCCCTCGCCTACACCGATCTGGGTGGTTCGGTCACCGTCGACGTGTTCGAGCGCGATGGGCGGGCGGTGGTTCGCATCGATGACACCGGCCGCGGGCTGGCCGAAGAGGATCGTGTGCGCATCTTCGAGCGTTTCTACCGGGTCGACGACCGGACCAGCACCGGTACCGGCGTCGGTCTCACGATCGCCCGCACCCTGGCGCGAGCCCACGGCGGCGAGATCACCGCATCCTCACCCGGCCCCGGTATGGGCTCCCGATTCGAGATCGAGCTACCGGCGACGTGAGCGTCTCGATCCGCCCCGCCACCCGCCGAGACTCCCAGCGGATGAACGAGATCTACAACTTGACGATCGTCGACAGCCACGTGTCGTTCACGGTCGAGCCGTGGACACTCGAACAGCGCCTCGGCTGGTGGGACGATCGACCCAGCGACCTCCCGGCACTCGTCGCCGAGGAGGCCGGCGAGGTGATCGGCATCGCCATCGGCTCGCGATTCCGGCCCAAGGAGGCCTACCGGACCTCGGTGGAGACCACCATCGTGCTCGACGATCAGGCCCGCGGTCGGGGCGTCGGCACCCGGCTGCTCGGCGCCTTGCTCGCCGAGCTGTCAGAGCGCGGCTTCCATCGGGCTGTCGCACACATCGCTCTGCCCAACGAGGCGTCGATCGCCCTCCACCACAAGCTCGGCTATCGCTCGGTCGGCGTCCTCACCGAGGTCGGCTACAAGCTCGGCCGCTATTGGGACGTCGCGACGCTGGAGAAGGAGCTGTAGCGGCGGCTTCCCGTGCTGGCTACGCGGCCGCCTCCACGGCGTCTCGGGAGGCCGGCAGCCTGATCACGAACGTGGTGCCTGAACCGACCTCGGACTCGACCTCGAGGCTCCCTCCGTGCCGCTTGACGACCACCTCGTAGGCGATCGCCAGGCCTTGTCCGGTGCCGGTGCCGACCTCTTTCGTCGTGAAGAACGGCTCGAAGATGCGATCTCGAATCTCCTCGGGAATGCCCGATCCCGTATCGGTCACTCGTATCACGGCCGCGTCGCCCTCCAGACCGCTCGTCACGCTGATGCGGCCCTGCCCTGCTCCGGCGTCGGCGATGGCGTGCGCCGCGTTGACCATCAGGTTGAGCATGACCTGCTTGAGCGGCCCCGACAGGACCGGGAGGTGCGGGAGCGAGGGATCGAGCCCGCTCAGGTCCATCTCGGCGACGTACTTCCACTCGCTCTTGGACACCGAGGCGGTGACGCCGATCAGCTCGTTGACGTCCTCCAATGCGAAATCGTCGCTGCCGGGATGGGCGAAGGCCTTGAGCGCTCTGACGATCCTTGCCACCTGCTCGATTCCGTCGAGGCTGTCCTGAACGGCCGTTGGCAGTTCGTCCCGCATGAACTCGAGGTCGATCGGAGGCAGGTCGGGGCGCTCGCCGACCGCTGCGGCCAGGGCCAGCAACTCCTCGATCGACTCGCCCACGAACTTCGTGTTGTCGCCGATGTATTGGATGGGTGTGTTGATCTCGTGGGCGACGCCCGCCGCCAAACTGCCGATCGCTTCCAGCTTCTGCGCCGAGAGCAGGCTCGCCTGTGTGCGCGCCAGGTCTTCCAGTGCCGCTCGGAGCTCGTGGGTGCGGGCATCGACGATCATCTCGACGCTGTGCAGGCTGCGGATCAGGCGTCCGTGGTAGATACCGATGGTGGCTGCCGTGAGTCCCAGCACCAGCGGTGCCAGATCGACGATCCACAGGACCGGCTGGGCGCGATGGCCCTCGGCGATGCACGTCGGGGTCAAGCATCCGCCCGCCACCAACCATCCGATCACGGGGAATCCCAATCCGAACATCACCCCGCCCACGACCCACCGACGCAGCGTCCTGCGCACGACAGGGCCGATGGCCGCTGGTTGGTCGGTGGTGTCGGCCACGTCGCTCCCGGGAAGGTCGGAGTGCCTGTCGGCGCTCCCGGAAACCCGATAAGCAGGCACGACGGCGAAGCGACCGGCCGCGCTCTCCACCCGCAGGTACTCAGTACTCAGTACCCGGTACTCAGTACCGCCCGAACGGTCGCTGAGCGGAGCTCAGCGACCGTTCTGGCTGAAATGCATGTAGTCGTCCAGGCTCCGCCAGTTGCCGCCCCAACCCCAGCCGATCTCGGCGAACGCCTGGGTGACCACGTCGCCTCCGATGATCATGCCCGGCTCGTCGAGGGTGCGATCGAGGTAGTAGGACGCCAGTTCGGGCAGCACCAGGTCGGCCTTCTGGTACGGGTTGTGGAATGGATTGATGTCGACTGCCAGCCCATAGGCGTGCTGTGACCAGCGAGTCGTCGAGGTGACGACCGGGCGGCAGACGAACGACGTCGTGACGTTCCCATCGCCAGTCGGTGGGAGGTCCAGCTCCTCCAGCGCGATGACCCGCATCTCCTCGATCGGGAACGCGGCGGCGTGCAGCTGCTCGAAGACCCAGACGATGTCGTCGGCCACCGAGGCCTTCACGATCATCTCTCCCGTGTGCAGCCGGCCATCGAAGCCCCAGTGGGGGATCGTGAGGTAGGCGAGATCCTCCACGTCGACGGGGCAGCCCTCCTGCCAGGTGGAACGGGCCAGAACGTCGGGAGGGATCGGCCCGATCGTCGCCGCGTACGTGTCGTCTGGGGGCGGTGCCAGCCGGTCCTCGGCCTGGAACGCTCGAGCCTGCAGCTCGGGCGGCGTCGGCTCGATCACACCGAAGCCATCCGACCGCTCCTCGAGGATCCGGGTCCCGAGCCACTCCGGCTGTGCGAACGGCGACACCGTCGTGGTCGTGGTCGGCATCGTGGTCGTCGTCGTGGATGGGGGAGCGCTCGTCGTGGTCGTGGGGACCGTGGTGGTGGATGGTGCGGGGTCCACGGCTTCGACGACCGGCGTCACCGACTCGTCCTCCAGCGGAATCGTCGCCGCTCCGGGCGTCTCCGAGCCCCCGCCCGAGCACGCAGCCAGCAGGAGGACGATGCCGAGAATTCGCGTGCTCATCGCCATGACGGTAGAGGGCGGTACCTGGTACTCAGTACGTGGTACCGGGTACCGGCTGTGATGCCCCCGGCATCACAGACGATGCTTCGCGATCGCCTCGTAGTGAGGCAGGCATCGCTCGACCATTTCCTTGAGGAACGGAACCTCGTCCGGAGACGGGTAGCGGCTCTCCTGACGGCGGAGACCGGTCGAGCCCTGAAGGCCCTCGTGCCAGGTGCCGCCGTACCAGGTGACCTCGGATCGCTCACCCTCGGCCCACTCCAGCGCCTCGGGGAGGAAGGGGATGCCGACGGCCTTGCAGTAGGCCTCGACCGTGCGATAGGGATCGTCGACGAGGTCGTCGGACTCGATCACGACCGGAGCCTCGTCGTACCGTGCGCTCACTCGCTCGAACATCTCATGCAGGGCCTGATACGAGCACTCGTCCATCGTGAACGTGGACCAGTGGTGGTACATGGACGGAAGCGCCTTGGCCGGGTGGCGCACCAGGAACGTGTGCTGGAAATGGTCGAGGAACGCGCCGTCGGCCATGTGGATCACGTAGTTCGGGAAGTCCTTCATGAACACACGGCCCTTGCGATGCTCCCTCCGGATGTCCGCCCAGGTGGACTCGTAGGTGATCGTGAGGTCCTGGGGGTTCTCGTCGAATCGGGTCGTGCGTCGGTCGGCGCCGCGGTAGTAGGGCACCCCGAACGGCTCGTGCAGGGTCCGGAAGTCCCCACGCTGCCGCATCATCCACTCGAAGGCTGTCGACGTCGAGCGCGGCGTCGCCCACAGCACCAGCATGCGATTGTCCATGTCATCTCCACCAACGGCCGAGCAGTGCTCGGCCGTTCCACGAGGCTACAGGAGCGGTCCGACGGATATCCAGTGGCCGTAGATACCCACATGGAGCCATCGCCCCTAGATTTGCTCGATGGACGAGAGGACCCGAGATGTGATGCTCGGCACAGTGCGGATGGGCACTGAAGGGATCTTGCACCTCGTCGTCGACTTCGACACGGAACCAACTGC
>JBPEXB010000628.1:0-3842 GCA_052032125.1 Acidimicrobiia bacterium | reverse complement strand
AGGGCCACGTCGAGCGCCAGCACCACCAGGATGGTGGCCGAGACGATGATCTCGGGGGCGAGCGCGTGGTAGTCGAGGTTCATCCGCTTCCTATCCGCCGAAGGCGGTCTGGACGAGGTTGACGACGGCGTCGCGGGTGGCGCCGAACACCACGTTGGGGTAGATGCCGATCACCACGGTGGCGACGATGAGCGGTGCCCACGCCATCCACTCGAAGCGATCGACATCGTGGAACTCGTGGCCCTCCCACTCGTCCTTGGGCTCGCCCAGGTTGACCCGCTGGAGCATCCACAGCATGTAGCCGGCGGTGAGCACCGTGCCGATGGCGCCGATCACCATGAAGGTCTGGAACTGGCCGGCGTCCAGCCCGGCGCCCGGGCGGTAGGCACCCACCAGCGACATGAACTCGCCCCAGAACCCGGCCAGGCCGGGCAGGCCCAGCGAGGCCATGGCGGTGAAGGCGAAGATGCCTCCCATCCAGGGCATGAGCTTCTGGTTGCCGCCCAACCGCGCCATCTCGCGAGTGTGGTAGCGGTGCGACATGGATCCGGCGAGGAAGAAGAGCATGCCGGTGATGATCCCGTGCGCGACCATGCCGATGATGGCGGCGTTGATGCCGACGTCGGTCATCGTGGCGATCCCCAGCATGACGAAGCCCATGTGCCCGACCGAGGAGAAGGCGATCAGGCGCTTCATGTCGGTTTGGGCCAGGCAAGCAAGCGAGCCATAGATGATGCCGATGACCGCCAGGATCCCGATGAAGGGTGCCCACTCCTTGGCCATGTCCGGGAGGATCGGGATCGAGATGCGGATGAAGGCGTAGGAGCCCAGCTTCAGCAGGATGGCGGCCAGCAGGACCGAGCCCACTGTGGGAGCGGCCGTGTGGGCGTCCGGCAGCCAGGTGTGCAGCGGCCACATCGGCACCTTCACGGCGAACCCGAGGAACATCGCCCCGAACACCAGGAAGGCGAACGTCCCGCTGCCGAAGGCGTTGGTCGACCCCAGCTCGATCAGCGCCGGGATGTCGAACGTGTTCTCGCCGAGGAAGTCGCCCGAGCGGAAGTACAGCGCCAGGAAGCCCAGCAGCATGAACGCTGAGCCAAACAGCGTGAAGATGAAGAACTTGATGGCGGCGTAGAGCCTGGTCGACACGACACGGTTGAAGACCGGCAGCGAGCGCTCGGTTGGGTCGCCCCACACGCCGATCATGAAGTACATCGGGAGCAACACCAGCTCGAAGAAGATGAAGAACAGGACCAGGTCGAGCGCCACGAACGTGCCTGCCATGCCGGTGGCCAGCAGCAACATCAGCGCCAGGAATGCACGCACGTTGCGCGGCTCCTCCCAGTGCTCCCACGAGTAGATCACGGCCAGGACGGTCACCACGGTCGAGAGCACCAGGAGAGGGAGGCTGATGCCGTCGACACCGACGTGGTAATTGGCGCTGATGACGGGGATCCAGTCGAGCGAGACCTCGAACTGGAACTGTTCCGAAGAGCCGTACTCGAAGGCAGCGGCCGCATAGACCGCGAGGGCGGCGGCCGCGCCGGTGAAGAGGAGCGCCACCCACTTCTGGGCGGTCTCCTGCGCCTTGGGGATGGCGAACAGCGCCACCGCTCCCACCGCCGGCAGGAACACGATGAGGCTCAGCCCCCACCCGGAATCGAACCAGGCCATCTCCTCTTCCCTCCCTCTCTACCTGAAGAGCACGAAACCAATGACCAGTAGCAGGGCGCCCACGACGAACGCTCCTGCGTACTGCTGAACCTTGCCGGTCTGCAGGAAGCGGAGCCGGCCACCGGCCCCGCTGGTCCCACCGGCGGCGGCGTTGATCGCCAGGTCGATGCCCTGCTGATCCAGCCGCCCGTAGACGAACCTGCCGATCGTGGCCGTGAGGTACCCGGCGCCGTTGACGATGCCGTCGATCACGTATCCGTTGATGTAGTCGACACCTCGGGCGATCGGCCCCTTGATCGGGTTGACGACGCCGTACATGTAGGCGTCGTCGATGAAGTACTTGTTCCGCAACAACGGGTAGAGCACCGGCACCTCGAAGCGATCGCGGGCGCGTTGCGTCTCCCGATCCCGGCCGAACAGCATCCAGCCGAGCACGATCCCGAGTCCGGCGGCGGCCAGCCCGGCGGCGGCCAGCGCCCAGTCGACGCTCTCGGGGTGGTAGTCGCCGATGACCACGATGCGGGCGCCCAGCCAATCGGTGAAGTTGCGGATCGGCCCGAACTTGACGCCGGGGATGTTGAACAAGCCTGCGATCACGCTGGGCACCGCCAAGGCCACCAGTGGGGCGGTCATCACCCGCGGCGACTCGTGGGGATGGCCGTCGCCCTTGTAGGTGCCGAAGAAGGTGAGGGCCACGCAGCGGGTCATGTAGAAGGCCGTGACGAAGGCACCGGCGATCGCCACCCACATGAAGAAGGTGTAGCCCTCGTGGCCGAGGGTGGCGAGGATCTCGTCCTTGGACCAGAAGCCGGCGAAGGGGATCACCCCCGCCAACGACACCGAGCCGATCACGAAGGTCCAGAACGTCACGGGCATGTCCTTGCGGAGCCCGCCCATGTCGCTCATGTTGTTGGAGTGGACGGCGTGGATCACCGACCCGGCGCCGAGGAACAGCAGCGCCTTGAAGAAGGCGTGGGTGAAGAGATGGAACAGCCCGGCCGTGTACCCGCCGGCCGCCACCGCCGCCATCATGTACCCGAGCTGGGACACCGTCGAATAGGCGAGCACCTTCTTGATGTCGTCCGCCACCAGGGCCAGGAACCCCAGCACGAAGAGGGTGATGACGGCGATCGGCACCATCCACTCCCGGGCGTCCATCGCCAGGTTCTGATAGAGCGGGAAGGTACGCGCCATGAGGTAGATGCCGGCGGTCACCATGGTGGCGGCGTGCATCAGGGCCGAGACCGGGGTGGGGCCGGCCATGGCGTCCGGCAACCACACGTGCAGCGGGAACTGAGCCGACTTGCCCATCGCCCCGAGGAACAGCAGGAGCCCGCCGGCGAACGCCACCGTCTCGAGGTTGGCGTCCTTGGCGACCGCCGCCTCGTTGATGGCTGCGAAGGCGAAGTCGCCGATCGAGAGCCCCACCAGGATGGCGCCCAGGATGAGGCCCACGTCGGCCACCTTGTTGGTGATGAAGGCCTTGATGGCCGCCGACGAGTTCTCCTTCTGCTCCCAGTAATGGCCGATGAGCAGGTAGCTGGCCAGCCCGACGCCCTCCCAGCCCACGATCAGCTGGATCAGGTTGGGAGCGCCGACGAGGACCAGCATGCTCCCGGCAAAGAGCGACAGCGAGGCGAAGAACCACGTGACCCGGACGTCGCCCTTCATGTACCCGACGGCGTAGATGAACACCATCAGGCCGACGAAGGCCACGACCCAGTACATCATGATGGACAGGCCGTCGACGATGTAGCCGAGCTCGAACGTCAGGTCGACGCCGGCGAACTCACCGATGTCGGCGATCGTGAACTGGTTCTCGTAGAAGATCCCTTCGACCATGTTCTGGACGAAGAGCACCGAGGCCCATAGGAGGTTGATGGCCATGAAGCCGACGGCCAGCTCGGCGCCCTCCCGCTTCATCCGCTTGCCGAACAGCACGATCCCGAGGAACGCCACGAACGGCAGCACCAGCATGATCCAGGCGGTCTCGGCGAAGAACCCGCCGTCGACCAGCTTGGGGGCCTCGCCCTCGTCGACGTAGCGCAGCAGTGCGGCGGCGATCACCATCGCATGAGATCCAGTTCGTCGACGTTCCCGGACGTGCGGTTGCGGAAGATCATCAGGATGATCCCGAGCCCGATGCCCACCTCGGCCGCCGCCAC
>JBPEXB010000627.1:0-1510 GCA_052032125.1 Acidimicrobiia bacterium | reverse complement strand
AGCCCGTTGACGCACGGCCTCGAACAGCACCACGCCGGCGGCCATGGCGGCGTTGAGAGAGTCGGCGGTGCCGGCCATGGGGATGCGCACCTGTTCGGAGGCGCCGGCCAGCCAGCCGTCGGAGAGGCCGAATTGCTCGGATCCGACCACGACCGCCACCGAGCCCTGGTAATCGGCCTCCCAGTGCGCTCGCTCGGTGTCTGGCGTGGTGGCGACGGTCCGGACCTCCTCCGCGTCGAGGCGGGCCATCGCCGCCTCGGTCGAGGTGACGACCAGCGGGACCGTGAAGAGCGAGCCCGTCGATGCCCGCACCACGTTCGGGTTGAACGGGTCGGTGGTGGGGTCGGTGACGATCACCGCATCCACGCCGGCGCCGTCGGCCGTGCGCAGCATGGTCCCGAGGTTGCCCGGTTTCTCGATCGCCTCGACGACCAGGAGGAGGGCATCGGGCGGGATGGTGAGGTCTTCGAGTGCCGTCGGGAGGTGCGGGGCGACTGCCAGCAGCCCCTCGGGTCGGTCTCGGTACGCCGCCTTGCGGAACGGCGCCTCGGCAACCTCGATGTGCCGGGCACCGGCGGCAGTGGCCCGATCGATCACGGCACCTTCGTTGGCGCCGAGAAAGAGATCCGGGCAGGTGTAGAGCTCGTGAAGCTCCACCCCGGCGTCCAGGGCACGGAGCACCGCCCGGTAGCCCTCGATGACGAACGTCCCGGTGTCGTCCCGAGCCCGCCGGTCGCGCAGCCGGACGAGGTGCTTGACCTTGGGATTGGTCGTGGACGTGATCGGCTCGCTCATGCCGTTCGGTTCAGAAGTCGGGCGACCACTCGGGGTCCCAGCGGTCCCAGTGGACCACGTGGTGGCGTTTCCGCCACCCTCGTTGCAGCGACCCGGACCGCCGATCCGGCGCCGGATGGCCGATCGTCACGATCCCGATCGGGGCGTACTCGTCGGGGATCCCCAGCGAGCGCTTGAGCTGGGGGATGGCATGCATGCCGAGGAACCCGGCGGCCAGCCCTTCGTCGACGGCGGCCAGGAGCAGGTTCTGCATGGCCGCTCCGGCATCCACCCACCAGTACGGCACCGGCCAGTCGATCTCCTCGCCGTCGGCCAGCTTGTCGGCTTCGTTGTACCGGCGGTGATAGGCGGCTTCCGAGACGCACACCACGATGTGGACCGGGGCCCGGCTGATCCACGGGTCGAGGCCGGCCGCCACGTACGACGGCTCGCCGGCCAGCTCGGCGACATGGGCTCGATCGTCCGGGTCGGTGACGACCACGAAGGCGTGGCCCTGGGAGAAGCCGGCACTGGGGGCCTTGCGACCGGCGTCGAGGATGCGCTCGATGGCCTCGCGCTCCACCGGCTCGTCGGTGTAGTTCCTCACCATCCGGCGACGGGCGATGACGGTCTTGAAGTCCATAGAACGGACGCTACCGCGTCCGTTCTATGGAGTACTGGGTACCAGGTACCGGAGTACTGAGTACCGCGCGGTACCGGGTACTTGGTACCTGGT
>JBPEXB010000626.1:0-9969 GCA_052032125.1 Acidimicrobiia bacterium | reverse complement strand
GGGTGGCTGTTGGGGGGGGGAGGTACCCCCCCCCCCCCCCCCCCCCCCCCCGCAGCCGTGTTCCCGCCCGTACTGAGTACCGAGTACTGAGTACTGAGTACCTCCTGAGTACTGAGTACTGAGTACCTCCTGAGTACTCTCCTCCGCCAATGTCTCCTTCTGAGCTGACCGCCTACCTCCACCGCGCCATCCCGCTCTCGGCGGCGATGGCGGTCGAGGCCATCGAGACCGGCGCCGGTGGCACGACCGTGCATGCTCCCCACGGCCCGAACATCAACCACCAGGGATCCGTCTTCGGGGGAAGCCTGTCCGCCCTGGCGCTGCTGGCAGGCTTCGCAGCGGTGCTCAACCGGCTCCGAAGCGAGGGCTACGAGCATCGGGTGGTGGTGCAGCGCAACCACTACTCCTACGACCTGCCCGCCCAATCCGGCGTCTCCGCCCACGCTCGTCTCGACGAGGATCGCTGGGCCCGATTCACCGGCACGATCGACCGGCGCACGATGGGCCGCATCACCGTGGACGTGACCGTGGCCGACGACGACGGGCGCCAGGTCGGGCGGCTGGCCGGTGTCTTCGCCGCCCTCCCGGAGCAGCCATGACGACGCCGTTCGATCAACCACCCGACTGGGTCGCCGATGCCATCTTCTATCAGGTCTTCCCGGATCGTTTCGCCCGTTCCGATCAGGCATGGAAGCCGAATCACCTCGAGCCGTGGGACGCCGAACCCACCTATCACGGTTACAAGGGAGGCGACCTCTACGGCATCGTGGAGCGGCTCGACTGGATCGAGTCGCTGGGGTGCAACGCGCTCTACCTGAACCCGATCTTCCAGTCGGCGTCCAACCATCGCTACCACACCCACGACTACTTCCGGATCGACCCCCTACTCGGTGGCGACGCCGCCTTCGACGCCCTGCTGCAGGCGTGCCGCGAACGCGGGGTGCGGGTGATCCTCGATGGCGTCTTCAATCACGCCAGTCGCGGCTTCTTCCAGTTCAGCGACCTGCTGGAGGCCGGCGAGAAGTCACCGTGGAAAGACTGGTTCCGAGTCCACGGCTTCCCGCTGAACGCCTACCGGGACGACCAGGAGATCCGATACGACGCCTGGTGGGGCATGCCGGCCCTGCCCGAGTTCAACACCGACAACCCGGCGGTGCGCGAATACCTGATGACTGTCGGCGAACACTGGATCGAGCGCGGGATCGACGGCTGGCGGCTGGACGTGCCGACCGAGATCAAGACCGAGGGATTCTGGGAGGAGTTCCGCCACCGGGTTCGGGCCGTCAACCCCGACGCCTACCTGGTGGGTGAGATCTGGAATGACGCCGGGTGGTGGACCAACACGGGAGAACGGTTCGACGGCACCATGAACTATCTGCTCACAGGAGCCAATGTCTCGTTCGCCGGCGGGCGCCATCTCGACCACCACCTCGCCGAGGGACTGCAATACGGAGTGGGCGAGACCGACGCCGCCGGCTACGCGTCGGCTGTGGAGTATCTCGAGCAGATCTACACCGAGCCCGCCCGCCGGGCCCACCTCAACCTGCTCGGCACCCACGACACCGCCCGGGTGCTGAGCGTCGCAGGGGATGACGTGCCCACCGTGGTGCTGGCGGCGCTCCTGATGTTCACGTCGCCTGGCGCCCCGTGCATCTACTACGGCGACGAGGTGGGCATGACGGGCGGGCACGACCCGGCCAACCGGCAGGGGTTCCCCTGGGACGGCGAGGCCACGTGGAACCTCGAGGTGCTGGAGGCGTTCCGGAGCCTGGCGAAGCTGCGACATGACCACCCGGCATTGCGCCGGGGCGAGCGCACCGCCCTGCACGCCCCCGAAGGCAGCAGGTGCTACCTCGCCCTCATGTCGCTGGAGGGTGAGCGGCTGCTGATCGCCGCCAACGCCTCCGACCACGACGAGCATGTCTCGGTCCACGTGGGCGGCGGCGCCCGAGAACGCCTCTGGGGCCATGGCGAGGTGGTGACCGATGGCGACGGGCTGAAAGTGTCGATACCCGCTCGACGGGGGTCGGTGTGGAGGCTCGACGGCTGAAGCTCAGCCGACCGCCACGACCACCGACGCTTCCGATCGATTCCCGGCCTCGTCCTCGATGACATAGCCGAAGGTGTCGGTCCCATTGAAGCCCGCCGGTGGCACGTACACGCAGAACGTGCCGCACGAGATCGATCCACCCATCGCGGTGGTCTCGTCGAAGGAGACGATGACCCGGCTCTCGCCCTCCGGATCGGTGTCGTTGGCGAGCACGTAGATGATCACCGAGGTGTCCGGCGTGGTCGCCACCTCGTCGTCCACAGCCGTCGGAGCGTCGTTGACCGACGTCACCTCGACGGCCACCACTGCCGTGCTGAACGTCCCGTTCCCATCGGTGATCGAGTACTCGAACGTGTCCCAACCCCAGAAATCGGGAGGCGGCTCGTAGGTGCACTCCGTGCCTGCGCAGGCCACCTCGGCGCCGCTGGCACTGCGCTCCTCGTAGGTGGCGATGACGAGTGGGTCGCCGTCGGTGTCCCGGTCGTTGGCCACCACGTCGACGCTCACCGGCTGGTCCTCGGCCGTGGTGACGGAATCGGCGACAGCCCTCGGGGCCTGGTTGCCGCCCACCGATGGTGCCTGGGTCGTGGTCGGGGTGTCGCCCTCCGGCACCGGCGAGGCGGCTGCGGTCACGGTCGGGGCGGGGGCTGCCGTGGTGTTCGTGGTCGACGCCGGGGCCTGGCCGGCGATGGTCGTCGGCACGGTGGCGGCCTCGGCCGACACCGACACCGAACGCGGGGTGATGAGACCGGTGAACACCAGTGTGGCGACCGCCGCCGCCGTGCCCCCGAACATGACCACGTCGCGTCCCAGCCGCGACACGCCGCCGATGAAGGGGAGCTGCACGAGCCACGACAGGGGCCCCATGACCCAGCGCAGCCGGGCCATCGAGACGTTCATGAAGGCCCGCACCACCGCCGGGTCGAAGTGGGTGCCGGCGCTGCGGATCAGCTCCTTGCGAGCGGCCTCGCCCGACATGGGCTTCTTGTAGGAGCGGGCCGAGGTGATGACGTCGTAGACGTCGGTGACTGCGACGATCCGGGCCGCCAGGGAGATCTCTTCGCCGGCCAGCCCCTTCGGGTACCCGGTGCCGTCGTACTTCTCGTGATGCTCCTCGACCGCCAGCACCCAGTCGCCCAACCAACCGGCCAAGGGTGCAACGATCTCCGCTCCCCAGGTCGGGTGGGACCGGAGGATGTCCCACTCCTCGTCGGTGGGCTTGCCGGGCTTGTTGAGGATGTCGGGGTGCACCTCGAGCTTGCCGATGTCGTGGAGCAGCGACGCCCATCGCAGGCGGTCCCGCTCCTCCGGCTCCAGGTCCATCTCCTCCGCCAGGAGATCGGTGTACACGCGGACTCGCTCGGCGTGGCCGCGGGTGCGGCGATCGTGGACGTTGAGCGCCGCCGCCAGACCGAGGATCCGCTCGGCGGCGGCCGCCAGGTCCTCCTCACCGGTGTGGCGGGCGTCCTCCATCGCTTCGGCCAGACGGTTGATCGAACCCGCCTTGCGCAGCACCCGAACGCGCGAGGGAGCCCGATCCGGGAAGAGCAGCGTGAGGCGCATGAGGATGGCCAGCGGCAGGAGGCGGCGGGCCGCCCGATCGGTCAAGTGCATCACCAGCGTGGCCGTGCCGAGCACCGTCACCCACCACAGCAGCGCCTCCCCGCTGGTGGTCGGCTCCGGCAACACCCGGCTGAGGATGGACGCCGTGGTGATGGCCGCTGCGAACGGCACGAGCAGGACCAGGGCGCGTAGCGTCCAGCTGACGGCCTTTTGATCACGCCAGCGGCGCTGTTCCTGATCACCTGCCCCCATGGGGGACAGATCGACCGCCCGGAAGGCGGTCTTGAGCGATCAGGCCTCAGGCCCCGCTTGCGTAGTCGAGCCCTCCATGGGTGTCGTTCCAGCCGGCCTCGAACCACGACATCCGTCGTCGGGGTTCGAAGAGCCCTGGTCGCGGTGGCAAGGCCCCGCGCAGGTCCAGCTCGACATCACCGCATCGCTTGCACGTCCGGGTCAGCAGGCCGCCGCCGATGGCGACCGACACGCCGTACCCGTGACTGTCCCTTCTGCACGATGTGCTGCGCATGCTCGTCCCTCACTGCATGGTGCTGGTCGACCACGCTAGAGCAGCCGAGGTCTCAGGATGCGTCAAAGGCCCAGCACACGGGGTGGCTAGTCAGAGCCAGTACCAGGTACCGGGTACCACGTACCAGCTACCCGTGGTGGAGTGAGGGAGGCGGGCGCTGAGCCCGTCTCCCTCAGTCCAGTACCGCCTCCGCCAGGATCATCGAGATGTCGCGGACCGCCACCTGATCGTCCTTGCCGATCTCCCGGACCCCGTCGTCGAGCATCACGTAACAGAACGGGCAGGCGACCGCGACCTCGTCCGCTCCGGTCGCCACCGCCTCTTCGGCGCGATCGATGTTGACCTTCTTCCCGACGTGCTCCTCCATCCACATCTGGGCGCCGCCGGCCCCGCAGCAGAACGAGCGGGTGCCCGACCGGCCCATCTCGACGACCTGGATGCCGCCGATCGAACCGACCACGCCGCGAGGGGCGAAGTACACGTCGTTGTGCCGGCCCAAGTAGCAGGAGTCGTGGTAGGTCACCGTGCGCCGTTCGCCGTCCCTGGGCTCGAGCAATCCCCGGGCGACCAGGTCGTTGAGGAGCTGGCTGTGGTGGATCACCTCGTAGTCGCCGCCGAACTGGGAGTACTCGTTCTTGATCGTGTTGAAACAGTGCGGGCACTGGGTGATGACCCGCTGCACCCCGAGCTCGTTGAGGGTCTCGATGTTCTGCAGCGCCAGCTGCTGGAAGACGAACTCGTTGCCGGAGCGCCGGGCCGGGTCGCCGGTGCAGAGCTCGGCGGGGCCGAGGATGGCGAAGTCGACCCCCGCCTCGTGCAACAGCCGAGCCGTGGCGACCGTCACCTTCTGGTTGCGATCGTCGAAGGAGCCGGCGCAGCCGACCCAGTAGAGGTATTCGGCACGATCCGTGTCCTGGCCGAGGATCGGGATGTCGAAGTCGACCTGGGAGGTCCAGGCCGCCCGCTCGGTCTGGCCCATGCCATAGGGGTTCGAAGAATTCTCCATCGAGACATATGCCTTGCCGAGCTGGCTCGGGAAGTCAGCCTCCATCAGGGCCAGGTAGCGGCGCATGTCGAGGATCTTGTCGAGGATCTCGATGTTGACCGGGCAGATCTCGTCGCAGGCCCGACAGGACGTGCAGGCCCAGAGTTCCTCGTGCGTGATGCGCTCGAACACGTTGTCGGCGGTGATGGTGATCTCCGTGTCGACCGTGACCGGCGTGGTGATCTCGGGCTCGGCGGTGCGGGCGGCGACTTCGCCGAGCTTCAGGACGATCTCGCGCGGGTCGAGCGGCTTGCCCGTGATGTTGGCCGGGCAGACGGACGTGCAGCGGCCGCACACGGTGCAGGCGTCGGTGTCGAGGAGCTGCTTCCACGTGAACTCGCCGACGAGGCTGGCCCCGATGGTCTCGATGTCCTCGGCCTCGAGCAGGTTCGGCACCTCCCTCATCGCCCCCTTCGGCCGCGGCCGAGGCGACAAGAACATGTTGGCGGGCGAGGTCACCATGTGGCGCAACTTGGTCGTGGGCAGCACGACGAGGAAGGCCAGGAACGAGACGACGTGGCTGACCCAGAACACCTGATGCACGCCGCTGGCCGACGCAGCCGGGACCAGTTGGGAGAGCGGGTACCCGACGAACGACCAGACCTCGTAGTCGGGCCGACCCTCGACCGCGATCCGGGCCGCCTCGGTCGCCACGCCGGTGATCCCGATCACGGCCAGTGTGACCAGGATCCAGAAGTCCTCAGGCCGTGACTTGGACCGGATCCGCCACGGCCGCTGACCATACCGGCGGGCCGCCGCCCATCCCAGGCCGCCCAGGAACACCAGCGACGCGGCGTCCAGCACGAAGGAATAGCCCCGATAGACGTCGTTCTGGAGGAACTTGAAGTCGGCCGGGAGCAGGTGGTCGATCTCCAGCGTCACCGTGCCCAGGAACAGCACGATGAAGCCGTAGTAGACCATCGAGTGCATGAGCCCGGCGGCCCGGTCGCGCATGAGCGTCTTCATGCGGAGACCGGCGCCCAACTGCTCCAGACGCTCCTTCCACATCCCGGTCCGGCGGTCGGCGGTCCCCCGCTGCCAGTTCTTGGCGCGGAGGGCGAACAGGTAGAACGTCAGCACCAGGAAGCCGGCAACCGCCACGTAGAACATCGCCTTCAGCGGGGTCGGGATGTTCACGAAGACCTTGCGGGAGACCTCGCTCGCCGCCTCGCCGGGGAACTGGCTGACGTACCAGCTCGCCAGCGCGCCGAGCCCGGTCAGCACGCCGAGGGCGATCAAGACCTCGCTGGCGGTGAATTTCCGACGCATGACCCTCCCAAGGCCGACCGGCGCGGCGGAGTGTAGAGCTGGCGGTACTTGGTACTGAGTACTCGGTACTGAGTACTGCTCGGCGCGAAGCGCTGAGCCCTAATTCAGCCCCAGCTCTGCCTTCAGCTCTTCGAGCTTGGAGTCGGCGCTGGCCAGTGAGATCGCTTCGCGCAGCTCCGCCTCGGCGCCCTCGGGCGTCGCCTCCCGCAGCTCGGCCTTGGCCTGGGCGCTGGCCACCCGCTCCTCGATCTTCTCCTCGACGCGATCGAGGCTCGGCGCTTCGATGTCGAGGGCGCTGCCCATCGACTCGACGGCGCTGTTGACCGCCTCCTGCATCTTGGCCTGCTCGAGCCTGCCCAGCAGCTCCATGCGCTTGGCAGCCAGCTCCTGGAGCCGCATGGCGTTCTGCTCCACGGCCGACTTGGCGTCGTCGGACTGGCCGACGGCGATCTCGTACTGATCCTTGAGGCCGTTGAGGTTGTTCTCGGCGGCCTGGAGCTTCAGGGCCAGCGACTGGGCCGCCCGGGTCCACTTGTCGACGCCCTCGGTGTCACCCGAGTTCTTGGCCTCCTCGGCCCGCAGCAGCGCCTTCTTGGCCATCTCCCTCGCCTCGCCGACGTCGTCGGCGGACTTCTCGATCTTGCGCTCCAGCTGGGCCCGGTGGGCGATCACCTTGGCGGCCTGGTTACGCAGCGACTGGTCTTGCTTACGCGCTTCCTGGATGGCCTGCTCGATCTCCACCTCGGGGTTCATGGCCCGCTCGGCGGTGGTGCGGAACAGGGCCTTGATGTAGCCCCAAATGCGCTTCAACATCTGACTCGTCTCCCGGGATTCGCTGGTACCGGCGTCATCTTACGGCGGCGGCGGAGGCCGTGCGCCGGGCGGCTCAGCGCCGTCGCCTGGCCCTTCCGCGGGGCTTCGGGGCCGACGAACGCGGCGTCCTCGAGCGCGAGGACGAGCCGCCCCGGCGGGACGACGAGCCGAACGTCGGGACCTGCACGCCGGACGATCCGGAGGCGCGACGGGTGGTCCTGGGCGGCTGCGGCGCCCGTCCTCGCTGGAGAGATCGGAGGATGACGGCGGCGGCCCCCAAGCCGCCGAGGCCGCCCGAGGACCGCTGCCGTGGGCGCGTGCCCCGCTGGGCACGCCGCTCCCTGCGGAGCTGGAGGTCCTCGGGGAGATCGGGATGCCGTCGTTCCTGCTGGGCGGGCTGGGGCGGCTCGAATCCGGGCCGCGGCTCCGGCTTGGGTGGTGGCTCTCTGCCCTCCAGCAGCGCTTCGGCCGACTCCAACTGCCAGAGGGCGATGTCGGCCCCCTCGGCCAGCGCGTCGAGCTCGGCGAAGCTGCTGGCCCCCGCCAGCTGTTCCTGGAACCGCGAGTACGCCTCGCTGCCGGCGTAGTACAACTCCTTCGCCTCTTGATGGTCGGAGAGGAGGATGTCGTCCTCCAGCTCCAGGATGTCGTTGGCGGCTTCGCTGAGCTGGGCCTGGATCTCGGCTTTCACTTCGTCGACCCGTCGCTCGACCATCTCCTCGCGCGTGCGTCGGGAGCGGCGGATCGCCCACCAGATGAGCAGCGCGATGCCGACCACGAAGACCAGGAAGATCAAGCCACCGGAGCCACCCCCCGAGGGCTCTGCGATCGGTTCCGGCGTGACCGTGCCTGGCTGGGTCGTGGCCGGGGCGGCGATCGGCTGGAGCGCTCCCGCGAACAGATCGAACCCTTCGACATAGCTCGAGTCGAATGCGTCGATCGAGCGGTCGAATGCTCGATCGAGATCGTCGTCGCCGTAGAGCGTCGATCGCGCTCCCACCTCGGTCGGTGAGACCACGACCACGGTCCCTTCGACGGCGAGGGCCACCAGCGCGTCAGAGGCGAACAGGTCGGCGCCCCCCGACGGATCGTCGGCCAGTGCGACGAAGTAGACGTCCTCGTAGCGATCGACGAGGTCCTCGAGATCGCCGAAATCGACATCGACACCGGTGTCGATGAAGTAACCCCGTAGCTCCAGCTCCGTCGTGACGTCCCCGACGTCCGTGGCGAACGCCGGCACCGCCAACGTGAACACGAGGCCGGCCACCGCCAGCACCCGGAGCATCGCCCGACCTTTCATCCGCCTGCCTCCTTGCCCAACTCACGCGATCGGGCGGCGGCTGCCGAGATGGCCTCGGCCACGATCTGACGGAGACCTCGCTCCTCCATGACCGCCAGCGCCGCCGCGGTCGTGCCACCGGGCGACGTCACCCGCTCCCGCAGCACGGACGGATCGTCGACGGAGCCCACCATCATCGTGCCGGCGCCCTTGATCGTCTGGGCAGCGAGGCGCAGCGCCATGTCGGCATCGAGGCCCTCGTCGATCCCCGCGGCCCGCATGGCCTCGGCGAGCAGGTAGGCGTACGCGGGACCACTCCCCGAGACGGCGGTCACGGCGTCGATGAGGGGTTCGTCCACTCGCTCGACTCCCCCGACCGCCGACAGCACCGCGTCGGCCGACGCCAGGTGGGCTTCGGTGGCGAGCGTCCCGGCGGCCATCGCCGTGATGCCCTCGCCGACCAGCGCCGGGGTGTTGGGCATCGTGCGGATCACCGGCACACCCGGCAGCGCCGCCTCGTAGACGCGAAGTGGGACCCCCGCCACCAGGGCGACGACCACCTGCCGGTCGGTGACGACACCTCCGAGCGCCTCCAGCGCCGGGTGGATGCCCTGCGGCTTCACCGCCAGCACCACGACGTCCTGTCCGTCGATGCCCTCTCCAGGGGTCGACACGGTCCGGCAGCCGGTCGTGGCGCGTAGCTCGTCGGCGCGCGGCTCGTAGGCCTCGATGAGGGTGATCTCGGCGGCCGGCCAGCCGGCGTCGAGCATCCCTGAGAGCAACGCCCCGCCCATCGCGCCCACACCGACGATCGCGACGGACGGTCGTTCGTGGCTCATGGAGTGTCAGTATATGGACCGATCTGCTGGCGTTTCGCGGGCCCCCGCTGTTCAATTCGGCCCATGCCGCGCAACCTTCCCTACGTGCTCGCCTCGCTGACGTTGATCGGTGTGTTGGTGTTCGCCTTCACCCGAATCGGCGCCGGCCCGGACGTCACCGGCCCCGAGGAGGCGCAGGTCAGGGTCGACGACGTCCCCAATCACGAGGGGCGCACCGAGCGGGTCGGCGGGGACGACGGCGACATCTGGGCATTGCCGGAGGGGTTCCGCCAGCTGCTGGACCGCGACGCCATCTTCCCGATCTACGACCCCGTCTTCGTCCCGGCCGCCGAGAGCGACTGGCCGGACAACGCACTGGTGGTGGGCGTCGCCCTCAACGGCGAGGCCAGGGCGTATCCGGTGGGGCACCTGAACCGCCGGGAGATGGTGATCGACACCGTGGGAGGTGTGCCGGTCCTGGTCTCCTGGTGACCGCTGTGCGCGACGGCGATGGTCCATCGCCGAGAACTGAACGGGGAACCGATCGTGCTGGGCAATCAGGGCGCATTGTGGGGCAACGCCATGACGTGGTGGGATCACAAGACC
>JBPEXB010000625.1:0-1841 GCA_052032125.1 Acidimicrobiia bacterium | reverse complement strand
CCGTCGGGGACGAGCAGCGGGAGCTCGCCGCGCCACGATCCCTCGTCGTCGAGGGTGGGGAGGATCTCGCGCAGCACGAGCGAGCGGGTGCGCGTCGGGATCGTCGCCAGCACCTCGTCGCGGTCGGCGGGCGCGTTGCCGAACACCGCGGACGCCGAGGCGTTGCGCCACAGGAGGTTGAGCTCGCCGTCGAAGATGCTCACGTAGTCGGTCGTGTTCTGGAGCACCTCGGTGAGGCGGTTCCCGGTCTCGCCGGCGCGGACCGCCTCGTCGATCTCGTGGAGGTTGACGATCATGCCGCGGATAGCGGGGTCGGCCTTGGCGTTGGTGAGGGTGAGATCGGCCCAGACCTTGTCGTCGCCCGGTCCGACCCGACACAACAGGCGACGCACCGCACCGTCGCCGGCGTGGATCACCTCCCGGTACACCGAGCGCGCCTCGACCAGGTCACCGTCGGCGACGAGCGCCTCGAGCGCGTCACCGTCGAGCAGCCGGTGGGTACCGAGGTAGCGGTCGATGCCGGGCGTGGTCCACGTGATCTTGCTCCCGGTGTCGACGACGAACGTGCCGCCCGGGGCATCGCGCAGGAGCCGCCGGATGCGTTCCTCGGCCAGCATCTCCTCGCCCCGGTTCCGCAGCGACAACACGATGGCGTCGATCGCCGGATCGTCGAAGCGGTTCATCGCCGTGATGCCGATCCACTCGTGGTGCCCGTCGGCGTGACGGAGGCGCAGGGTCGGGTCGATCATCTGGTCGTCGTTCTCGACGATCGTCTCGAGCTGCTGGCCGGCGAACTCGATGTCGTCCGGGTGCACGAGGTCGATGCCCTTGGTCCCGACGAGATCCTCGGGCTGGTAGCCCAGCAATCCCGAGATCCCGGCCGAGCAGTAGGTGATGAGCGAGTCGGATCCGATGAGCAGCGTCACGCCGGGCCCTTCGGTCACGATCGCCTCGAACCGCCGAGCTGCAGCGGCGAGCTCCGCCTCCTTCTCGACGAGCTCGGTGATGTCGCGACCGCGCACGAGGAGGCCGCCGATCATGACGTCGTCACTGTGGTTGGCGAACGTCGTGTCGAACCACAGCAGCCGCCCGTCGGCATGGCGGAGTCGCAGCCGGACCCGGCCCTCCCGCGTCGGATCGGCGAAGACCGCACGAGCCGCCTCCCTGGCGCCGTCGGCATCGCGTGCGTCGACGATCTGGTCGAGCTGGTCCATGATCTGGTGAACGGGGTAGCCCAGGAGTGCTTCGCAACTCGGGCTGATGAAGTCGGGTGTCTGCGACCCGGTGCGGATGATCGCCAGCAGCTCGCTGGACATCGCGAGCAACTTCGTCCACCGGTTGGTCGGATCGACGATCGGTGCGAGCGGGGTCATCACCACCACGAGCCCGCCGATCGCGGGATCGTCGAAGTGGTTCTGCATCTCGACGTCGAACTCGATCGGCGATCCGTCCGGCAGGCGTCCGCGTGCCGTCAGCCGTTGTTCGGCGGCCT
Organism: Acidimicrobiia bacterium; assembly: GCA_052032125.1. Lineage (GTDB taxonomy): Bacteria > Actinomycetota > Acidimicrobiia > Spongiisociales > Spongiisociaceae > JBPEXB01. Next base: position 349 of record JBPEXB010000625.1, on the reverse strand, counting down.
CGCCGGACCGGATGGCCCTCGACGCCGCCAACACCACGGGCAGGTCCTCGGGGTGGATGACCGAGTAGAGCTCCTCGAAGAAGTCGTCGGGTTCCCAGCCGCCGACCGACTTGGCATTGTCGCTGATGTAGGTGGTGACGCGGTCGTGGTCGCGGACCAGGACGATGCGCTGGCCCGACGCAGTGAGGCGTTCGAGGAAACGGATCGCATCCGGATCCGTGATCGTCTTGCCCTGTGCCAACCCCGATCCCTTCCTCCAGCGACCCGAGGCTACCGTCGTCAACCGACATGGACCGCTTCCAGTACCTGCTGCTCATGGGGGCGTGTGTCGCCGTGACGTTGCCGCTCG
>JBPEXB010000624.1:0-9642 GCA_052032125.1 Acidimicrobiia bacterium | reverse complement strand
CCCCTCCTGTGGGCAGTGGCGGCGATGGCACTCGGCACCGCCCTGCAGGTCCAGCACGTGGCCGCGATCGGCTCGTGGGAAGGCACGCTGCGCGTGGGTGCAGAGTCGCCGGCCCGGCCCTTCATCGCCGCCGACCTCGGGGAGGAACCGCCGGTGACCGACGGCCTCGGGCACGACGGGTACTGGTATTACCTCTCGGCCGCCGATCCCCTGGCGCTCGACGACGATCGCCACGTCGCCTACCTGGCGTATCGCCACCGGCGTCTTCTCGGTCCGCTGCTGGCGGGTGCCGGAGGCCTGCTCCCGGCCCGGGCGACCGTCGTCGGGCTGAGCATCGTCGGGATCCTCGGCTTCGGCCTGGCCGCCGGAGCCACCGCCTGGCTGGCGGATCGCTGGGGCGCCCGGCCCTGGGCACCGGTCGGAGCCGTGCTGAACGTCGGTCTGTGGCTGTCGGTGCAGCTGGTCACCGCCGACACGCTGGCGATCGGCCTCGGGCTGCTCGGCGTGGCGCTGGTGCTGGATCGCCGCTGGCGCCCGGCCGCCATCGTCCTGGTCCTGGCGGTGCTGGCCAAGGAGACCTCGGTGCTGTTCGCCCTCTCGGGCGGCTGGATCGCCTGGCGCACCGCCGGCGCTCGTCAGGCGGGCATGGTGCTGATCGCTCCCCTGGCGACGCTCGCCCTGTGGCTCGGCTACCTGGAGCTGCAGATCGGCGGGGCGTTCGCCTCGAACGGCAACCTGGGCGCTCCGCTGATCGGCATGGTCGAATCGATGTCGAACCTCCCGACCGGAGGTGACGCCTTCTACGCGTGGATGACCGTCTTCGGGGTGGTGGTGGCCGTGGCGGGCGTGATCGCGGCCCGGCAGGCCCAGCTCGCCTCGCTGACCGTGCCCTGGATCGGTGTGGCGGTCCTGGCGACGGCGGTGGTCTGGGAGCGGGGCAACAACGCCGCCCGGGTGCTGGCGCCCTGCCTGCTGTTGGGCCTCGTGGGCCTGGGGATCGCTCTCGAGCAGCGTGGCGCCGATGCGTGAGCGGCTTGCTCGCCCGGTGGTGTGGTGGCTCCTGGCCGGGATCGTGGCGGCGATCTTCCTCCAGTGGACCCAGGTGCGGTCGCTCGGTGGCCGCTGGGACGCCCTCGTGTACGTCGGCCAGGAAGCACCGGGACGCTCCTATCTCCTGTCGCTGCTCCCCGACCTGACACTGGTCCCCTCGGTGGGCCACGACGGGCAGACGGCCCTGATCGTGGCCACCGACCCCTTCATGACCGACCCGGCCGCCGCCGAGGCGCTGGACAGCGCCGGGTTCCGCTACCGGCGGATCCTCTTCCCACTGCTGGCCGGGCTCGGCGGCCTCCTCTCTCCGACAGCAGCCGTCGGCGGCATGATCGTGATCGCGGCGGTCGCCTACGCCGTGACGCTGGCCGCCGCAGCCCACCTGGCGAGAGGCCTCCGCGCCCATTGGGCGGTGGTGGCGGTGGCCGTGGCGCCCGGACTGTGGCTGTCGATCCGACTCCTCACCGTCGACGTCGTCGCCATGGCCCTCCTGGCTTCGGCGCTCGTGGCGCTCGACGGGCGGAGGGTGCGCACCGCCGCCGCCCTGCTGGCGCTCGCCGCCCTCACCAAGGAGGTCTACATCGTCGCCGCCGTGGTGGCCGGGGTGATCGCTTGGCGGGCCGGCCGGTCGAACGACGGCCGATGGCTGGTGGGTGTTCCGGCCGGCGCGCTCGCCATCTGGTCGCTGATCGTGCAACTGCGCGTCGGTGAAGGATTCTCACCACGCGGCAACCTGGGCGCTCCTTTCGTCGGCCTGGTGGAGAGCGTGGATCACTGGATCGAGACCGGGGCCGGCGACCTGCTGCTCGGCACCGCCGTCGTGGCGTCGCTGGTCGTCGGGGCGTGGGTGGCGGCGCGCTCCTCGTGGCCCCACCGCCATCAGTTGCTCCCCTGGCTCCTCATCGCTGTGCTCATGTCGGACTGGGTGTGGGTGATCCCCGGCAACGCCGCCCGGGCGCTGCTTCCCGTGTGGGTGCTGGCGGCGGTGGCCGTCGCCCGGCAGGGAGTGCTGCTCGATGCCTGACCCGGCCGAGGCCAGGAGCGGCGCCCGCGGGTGGATGCCACTGCTGGCGCTGCTGGTGCTGGTCGCCCCACAGGCCCTGCGAACGGCGGGCGCCCTCCGCGACTCCGATGTCTGGTGGCACCTGGCGACCGGCGATTGGATCCGCCGCCACGGCATCCCCCGGACCGATCCCTTCTCGTGGACGGCCGCCGGGGCCGATTGGCAGCCGAACGCCTGGCTGGCGGACTGGCTGATGAGCCTGGGACGCGACACGCTCGGATTGACCGCACTGTCCATCGGCCGGGGCGTGGTCGTACCGATCGTGGCGGCCGGCATCTGGTTCCGGTGCCGGGATCATCGGGTGACGAGCTCGGGATCGGTCGCCACCGCCGCCATCCTCACCCTGGCGCTCTCACCGTTCATCGTCGAGCGGCCCGCCGCACTCTCGATGGTCCTCGTCGTTCCGGCGCTGGCGCTCGTGGAGCGCGACCCGACCACCCGCCGCCTCGTCGCCTTCGGGGTGTTGATCGCCGCCTGGTCCAACCTCCACGGCTCGGCCGTCGTCGGAGTCGGCGTCGCCGGGGCCGCCATCGCCGGGGCGGCGCTGGCCGACCGGGCGGCACTCGCACGACTGGCGTACGCGGCAGTCGGCGCCGTCGCCCTGCTCGCCAACCCGTACGGCTGGGGCGTCTACACCACCTTCTTCACCGTCCGCAGCGCCTCGTCCACCATCGACGAGTGGCAGCCGCTGGCGCTCGACGACCCGCGGGGCGTGGCTTTCGCCCTCGTCATCGCCGCCGCCGCGCTGGTGGCGCTCGCCCGGCGCCACCGACGGGACCTCCCGGTGGTGCTGCCGACGGCGGCGCTGGCGATCGGCACCCTGATGACGGTGCGCACTGCAGCCCTGCTGGTCGTCGTCGCCTCCCCGTTGGTGGGTCACGGGATCGCCTGGCTGGGCGGGCGGCTGCGCTCGGCTCGCTACGCCGATCGGCCCCACCCGGGTGTGGTGGCGGCGTTCGGCGCCTCGATCGTGCTGGCCATCGCTGCGGCATCCACGGTGGGCGAGGCGGGCGAGATCGACCCTGCCTACTCGGAGGAGTTGGTCGAGGCGCTTCCGGCTGGATGCCGGCTCTTCAACGACTACACGCTGGGCGGCTGGGTGATCGACCGGCGGCACCCGGACGTGCTCGTGTCGCAGGACGGGCGCAACGACTTGTACGGGGCGGCCGAGATCGCCCGCCAGACGGCCATCGTGCTCGGCGACGATCCGGCGCCGCTGGACGACCTGGAGGTCGACTGCGTGTACCTGCCCAGGGCCCGACGGCTGGCAACGGCCTTGGACAGCGACCCGCGCTGGCAGATCGCCGGTGACGAAGGAGGTGCGGCGGTGTGGATCCGCCGCCCGGCCGTCAGCCCTTGAGGACCTCGCGCAGGAACTTGCCGGTGTAGGACTCGGGCACCGCCGCCACCTCTTCGGGCGTCCCGGCGGCGACCACCCGACCGCCCTCACCGCCGCCCTCCGGGCCCATGTCGATGATCCAGTCCGCCGACTTGATCACGTCGAGGTTGTGCTCGATCACGATGATCGTGTTGCCGGTGTCGACCAGCCGCTGCAGCACCCCGAGCAGCTTGCGGGTGTCCTCGAAGTGGAGCCCGGTGGTGGGCTCGTCGAGGATGTAGACCGTGCGTCCGGTCGAACGCTTGCCCAGCTCCGAGGCCAGCTTGACCCGCTGTGCCTCACCACCCGACAGCGTCGGGGCGGGCTGGCCGAGCCGGATGTAGCCGAGGCCGACGTCGTAGATCGTCTGCAGGATGCGGGCGATGGGCGGTTGCGCCTCGAAGAAGTGCAGCGCTTCCTCGACCGGCATGTTGAGCACGTCGGCGATCGAGTGGCCCTTCCACAGCACCTCCAGCGTGTCGCGGTTGTACCGCAGGCCCTCACAGACCTCGCACGGCACGTAGACGTCGGGCAGGAAGTGCATCTCGATCTTGATGGTCCCGTCGCCCTTGCATGCCTCACATCGCCCGCCCTTGACGTTGAAGGAGAACCGACCGGGCATGTAGCCGCGGGTGCGGGCCTCGGGCGTCGAAGCGAAGAGCGTGCGGATGCGGTCGAACAGCTTGGTATAGGTGGCCGGGTTCGATCGCGGGGTGCGGCCGATGGGCGACTGGTCGATGTTGATGACCTTGTCGATCTCGTCGGCGCCCTCGATGCGCTTGTGGTGGCCCGGCACGGCCCGAGAGCGGTAGAGCTTGTGGTGGAGCGACTTGGAGAGGATCTCCTGGACCAGCGACGACTTGCCGCTCCCCGACACGCCGGTCACCGCCACGAACGACCCGAGCGGGAACTCGACGTCGATGTTCTTGAGGTTGTTCTCCGACGCCCCGACGACTTTGAGCGACCGCCCGTCGCCGGGACGGCGGACACCGGGCGTGGGAATGGCGCGGCGCCCGGCCAGGTAGTCGCCAGTCATCGACTCGGGCTCGGAGGTGATCGCCTTCAGGTCGCCTTCGGCCACGATCCGACCGCCGTGCTCGCCGGCGCCAGGCCCGATGTCGACGATGTGGTCGGCACTGCGAATGGTCTCCTCGTCGTGCTCGACCACGATCAGCGTGTTTCCGAGGTCGCGGAGGCGGATGAGCGTCTCGATCAGCCGCTGATTGTCCCGCTGGTGGAGGCCGATCGAGGGCTCGTCGAGCACGTAGAGCACGCCGACCAGGCCAGAGCCGATCTGGGTGGCCAGCCGAATCCGCTGCGCCTCGCCGCCGGAGAGGGTGGCGGCACCCCGGTAGAGGGTCAGGTACTCGAGCCCGACGTCCAGCAGGAAGGCGATCCGCGACCGCACCTCCTTGAGGATCGGCTCGGCGATGATGGCGTCCCGCTCGCTCAAGTCGAGCGCGTCGAGGGCATCGCGGGTCTCGGCGATCGAACGAGAGCACAGCTCGAAGATGTTCATCCCGGCCACCGTGACCGAGAGCGACATCGGGTTCAGCCGCGCTCCCCCGCAGGCCGGGCAGTCCACCTCCCGCATGTACTCCTCGTAGTAGGAGCGAGCCGAGTCCGACTCGGCGTTCTCATGACGCCGGCGCAGGAACGGCAGCACCCCTTCGTAGGTGGTCTGGTACTGCCGTCGCCGCCCGAAGCGGTTCGTGTACGACACGTGGATCTGGCGGTCGCCCGTGCCGTGCAGCACCGCCTCCCGGTGCGCTTCGGACAGACTCTCGAACGGGGCGTCGACGTCGAACCCGAGATCGTTGGCGAGCCCATTGAGCAAGTGGTGGAAATAGCGATTGCGGTTGCCGGCCCACGGCGCCACGGCTCCGTCGGCGACCGACATCTCGACGTCGGGAATCACCAGCTGGGCGTCCACCTCGAACTTGGTCCCGATCCCCGAGCACTCCGTGCAGGCGCCGTAGGGGCTGTTGAACGAGAACGAGCGTGGCTCGAGCTCCTCGAATGACAGCCCGCAGTCGTTGCAGGCGAGGTGCTGGCTGAAGGTCAGGTCGGGACCGTCGATGATGTCCACCACCGCGATCCCGTCGGTGAGCGACAGGGCGGTCTCCAGCGAGTCGGTCAGGCGCCGCACGCCGCTCTTCTTGGCCACCAGCCGGTCGACCACCACCTCGATGGTGTGGGTGAAGTAGCGGTCGAGCTTGATCTCGCTGCCCAGTTCGTGGATCTCGCCGTCGACGCGCACCCGGCTGAAGCCCTGCTTGGAGAGATCGGCGAACAGCTCCTCGTACTCGCCCTTCCGGCCCCGCACCACTGGCGCCAGGACCTGGAACTTGGTCCCTTCCTCGAGGTCGAGGATCTGATCCACGATCTGCTGCGGCGTCTGACGGGTGACCGGCTTGCCGCAGTTCGGGCAGTGCGGCACGCCGATGCGGGCAAAGAGCAGGCGGAGGTAGTCGTGGATCTCGGTCACGGTGCCGACCGTCGACCGGGGGTTGCGGCTGGCGGTCTTCTGGTCGATCGAGATCGCCGGCGACAGCCCCTCGATGAAGTCGACGTCCGGCTTGTCCATCTGGCCGAGGAACTGGCGGGCGTAGGCGGAGAGGCTCTCGACGTAGCGGCGCTGGCCCTCGGCGTAGATCGTGTCGAAGGCGAGGCTGGACTTCCCCGAGCCGGACAGTCCGGTGAAGACGATCAGCTGCTCACGCGGCAGCTCGATGGTGATGTCCTGGAGGTTGTGCTCGCGCGCCCCGCGAACGATCAACGTGTCGCTGCTCATCGTTCGCCCGTCGCCGTTCCTTCGCTCATCGTTCTCTGCGAGGTTCGCTGGAAGGGTTCCCTGTGATGGTTCCCCACATCCGGCCTCACGCCCACCGGCACGCGCCAGGAGTCACACCACTGTAGTTCGGCCCTGTGACAGAGAAACCGCCCGGTCGGGCGGTTTCGTGTGCGGCGGGTGCGGCGACGTCAGGATGGCTGGTCGGCCGTCTCCGGCTGCTCGGGAGTCGGTCCGCGCCCGGCCCGCGAGAACGACGCCTTGACCCGTTGCCAGTTCATGCGCAGGAACACGCCCAACCCGGCGATGCCGCCGAGCAGCATCTGCAAGAGGATGCTCCCGGAGCCGGAATCCAAGTACGCGAACATCGAGCTGGCCTCCATCACAGTGTGGTGCCGCTATCGGCAGATCGTGACGACACCTGAAGCCATCATGGCAGATCGGCGCCGGTCGGCACCTCGATCGGCGTGGCGGTGACCGGGGTGCCGTCCCCGTAGCGAGCGTACGGAGGATGCGGGTAGACGAGCGAGCGGTCGTCGATCAGGCCCAGGTCGCCGCCCAGGCACCGAAGCACGAGGCGGAACATGTTGATCAGCGAGATGTCGCGGTAGACGTCGTCCGCACAGGCGTCCGGCACCCGGAGCGCACCGAGCACCGACAAGCGCTCCCAGGCGGCCTCCGGTGTCCAGTCCGGCGGGAGGACGGTCGGCTGGCCGAACGAGTCCGGCCCGTGGTCCCCGATGATCATGACGATCGCCTCGTCGGGAAGTGAGCTCACGATGTCACGCACGAGGCCGTTCACGCAGGCCACTTGCTCGGCGTAGAAGCCTCGACGCTCGGCCAGCTGGTCTGCCTCGATGCCCTCGAAACCCACCTTGGCCCCGGATCGGGCGAACCTCCCGTCCACCGAGCAGTCCTCGCGCAGGAACAGTGGACCGTGCGGGATCGTCGAGTGTGCGAACACGACCCGGGGACGATCGAACGGTTCGGCCAGGATCTCGGGGAGGGCTTCGAGGACCCGGACCCCGTTGTGGGTGAAGGCGTGCCCGAAGAGACGGGTGATCAGCGGATGGATCGGTGTGCGACTCATCAACACCCCGGCCAGCTCGTCATACCGGGAGGCGGCATGGCACACGTCGACGATGGCCCCGCAGCGCGACCCCTCCCACCCGCTCTCGAGGTACACCACCTCGTAGCCGGCCTCCGACAACGAGTGCAGGAACGAGTTCTCGCCCCGGATGGCGTTCATCAGCGCCACCTCACTGCGCTCGGTCGGCCAGGTCCCGGCCTCCACGGCGTAGTCGAGCGACATCGCCGAGCTGAGCGCTGCCACCGTCATCGAGTAGTTGGTGGTGGCGCCATCGGCGACCGCGAACCCGGAGCCCTCCAGCGAGGCCAGGAACGGTTCGTTGTCGAACCCATAGAGGCCGTCGAGCACGTCGGCCCGGGCGTAGCCATCGAGGACCAAGACCACGACGTCGGGTCGCGGGCCTTCGGGCAGCGACACGACCTCGATCGGGATCGGCGGGTCCGGATCCCCGGTGACCCAGTCGACGATCGACGGGATGGCCACGAAGAAGGTGCCGGCGCTCATCGCCAGCAGGACCAGTCGGAGACCGGTGATCGACGTGATCCGCCGCGCCACCCACACGACCAGCGCGCCCAGCACCACGGGCGTGACGATGCCAGGAATGGCCCCGACGCCGAGCCGGGCGGTGAACCCGGTGAGGCTTCCCCAGTTGTAGAAGATCGCCACCAACCCGGTGGTCAGCAGCAGTGCCCGACCCGGCTCCATCCCCCTGGAGAGCACTCGGGCGAGGCCCCAGGCGAGCACCAGCACGATGCCGGCCATGACGATCGGGCCGAGCGCCGTCGCCCCTCTCCGGATGTTGATCGACAGCAACAGGAGCGGGGTGCCGAGCACCATCGCGACCAGGGTGACGACGTCCCAGGCGGTCGATGGCGACGGCGGCGCGGGCGGCGCCGGGGCGGTCGGGGTCTCGACCGCTGTCATGGTGCCTCCACCAGCATCAGCGACCGGGTCGGCGAGACCTGCTCCTCGCGTACCACCGAGGCGGCACCGAACCCGGCGAGCAGCGCCTCCTTGCGGTAGTCCCGAGTTCCCTCCGGCAGTCCTGACAGCAGCAGCTCGACCTGAGCGTCGTCCGGCTCGACCCACTCCACGATCGCCCGCCGGCTCGTGCCGGCGATCTGCCGGCCGACGAGCTCGAGCGGCACGCCACCGGTGATCGAGAGATGGTGAACCACGGCCAGCCAGCTGGCCGTGTCGGGGGTGGCACGGTCGACCAGCGCCAGCCGCTCGCCGCCGGCCCATCCCCGGCCGGCCGGAGGGTCGGCGATGTCGATGACGGCCGGCACGATACGAGCGCCCCGCTCCGTGGCCCTTCGCTCCCGGTAGTTGCGATCCACCGCCCGCTCGTCGATGTCGAGGGCCAGCACGCGGTCGTGGTGGGTGGCGAGCACGTCCGAGAAGGTCCCGTCGTTGGCACCGATGTCCCAGGCGAGGGCGCCTCCCCCCGCCTGTTCGACCATCTCGCCGAAGACCTTCCGCTTCGTCTGGTGTTCCTCCGCCGAATAGGGCACGTCGTCGATGTAGTGCTCCCACTCGCTGCGGCCCCGATCCTCGAGTCGATCGACGAGCTTGCGCATGTTCGCCACCAGCCGGCGAGTCACTTCGACCGGCAGCGTCGCCCCCGACCGGAGGCGCCCGCGTTCGGCCGCTCCGTAGTCGCGAGTGCGACCCTCGACCATCGTGCGCAAGACCACGTGCTTGAGGACCCCGCGCCGCACACGACTGCGGCCGCTCAGGAAGCGGGCGGCGTGAGCGATCGGGATGCCGTCCAGGTGGCCGCGCAGGTAGGGCTGGAAGGGGACGCCCCGATAGGCCGTGAGCATCAAGGGCGCCAAGAAGTGGTCGACGAACTGGGCGTATCCGCGCCAGTGCCCGGAGTAGCCGGCTTCGAAGGAGCCGAGGTCGACGAACACGGGACGGCAGCCGTCGAACACCACGTTGTACCCCGAAGCGTCCTTCAGCTCCAGATCGTGGGCCAGCGCCGCGTCGGTGACGTCGAGGGTCAGCCGGGCCGCGTCACGCAGCATCTCGAACGACCACTCGCTCGGGTAGGTGATCGGCTCGACCAGGTCGGACTCCACCGCCAGCGCGCCATCGAGCCCGTACCGGTCAGGGCTGCCGGCGTCGGTGCCGGCGATGAGCTTGCCCTCGGCGACCAGGTGCTCGACGAGGCCCGACGACACCGCCGCGTCCCAATCGCGGCGGCCGCTCTCGGAGAACACCCGCACCACCCGTCCGTCGACCACGTGCAGCCGGGCATGCCGGTC
>JBPEXB010000623.1:0-10673 GCA_052032125.1 Acidimicrobiia bacterium | reverse complement strand
CAGGTGCGGCTGCAGGCCGGCGACGAGCCGCTCCGCCTCCTCGGCGGTCAGCTCCTGGGCGTAGCCCCCGGCGGCGGAGGCGTCCTGGGGCTCCATGTCGATCTCGATGAAACGGGCTCCGAGGCTCTCGACCTGCTCGGCGGCGGCGGAGCGCACGTCGAAGGCCCGGACGACCGCTCCGAGCCGGCGGGCCGTGGCGATCGCCTGCAAGCCCGCCACGCCGGCGCCGAGGACCGTGACCGTGGCCGGGCGGATCGTCCCCGCTGCGGTGGTGAGCATCGGGAGGATGCGAGGCAGCCGGGAAGCTGCCTCCAGCACCATCTGGTAGCCGGCCAGCGTCGCTTGCGACGAGAGCACGTCCATCGACTGGGCTCTGGTCGTGCGCGGCAACGTCTCGAACGCCATGGCGGTGACCCCGGTGGAAGCGAGTGCGGCGATCGCCGCCGGCTCCTCGAGCGGGTTGAGCAGGCCGACGAGGACTGCCCCGGGCCGCATGCCGCCGATGTCGGAGAGCTCAGGGCGACGGATCACCACGACGGCATCGGCAGCCCATACCTCGTCGGCGACTTCGGCTCCCGCCTCGCGATAGGCGGCGTCGGTGAACCCGGCGGCCAGCCCGGCGCCGGTCTCGACCACGACCTCGTGGCCTGCCGACGTGTACCGCCCGACGAGGTCGGGGGTGATGGCGACGCGCCGCTCCGACGGGGAGGATTGATGGGGGAATCCGATGCGCACGAAGAGGCAATTTACGGACCCAAACCTCGAAACCCAAGGCGCGCCTCGATCAAATGTCATTCACACAGCGAGGGACATGTCGTAGATTCGGCTGGGATGCAGCCGTGGCGCCAGGAGATCGACGACGAGGTGTCGCCCCCGCGTACCGTGTGGACACGCGGCAACGGCTGTGCAGACCTCGCCCAGGCCATCGCCGGCGACGAGGCGATCCGAGCTCGGGGCGAGCTGATCGACGCCTGCATCGAGGCCCGCGCCCAGCTGCTCGTGACGAAACGGGTGCCGACGTCGGCGCCGGTGCCCTCGGCGACGCCGATCGACTTCGCGCCGGATGGCGCCTCGAGTGTCGTGGCGCTGGTCAGCGGTGGGCCCCACTCCCTCCTGGCCGCCCGGGTGGCGGACTGGCTCGGGATGAGCCTCGGTCTCCCCGCCGAGCTGGTCAGCGGCTACCGGGTGCCGGACGAGCGGGATCAGGCAGTCGATGTGATCGACAGCATCGCCCACGTCGTGCCCGACCTGGAGACCAGGACCGTGGAGGCGTGGACCGCCAAGCAACTGCTCGACGAGATGGACGACGAGGCGCTGCTGGTCTTCGGGGCCGCCGGGGGATCGTGGATCCAGCGGATGTTCCTCGGTCCAGGGGCACGGCTGGCGGCGAGCGCCCCGGCCGGCGCCGTGGTCGTGCGCGACCGGGAGCCGCTCGTGTTCACGCTCATGGACGAGCCCGCCTACGTCAGCCCGCTGCTGCACGCCGGAGATGCGCTGATGGCCAGTGAGTATCGCGCCATCCCTGTGGTTGCCTTCGGGCGGCTGGTCGGCGTGGTTCGGCGGGCAGTGCTGGAGGCGGCCGACCCGGCCAGCCGGGTCGAGGCGCTGATGGAGGCCCCATTGTGCGTGGCACCCACCGACCCGATCGAGCGCGTGGCCGAGATACATCGCCAGACCGGGATGGATCCGGTCCCGGTGTGCGGGGAAGACGAGTTCCTGGTCGGGGTGGTTCGAGGGTTCGGCTGAAACCGACGTGGTGAGGGGCGTCTGCTCCGTCCCGACACCCTCCTAGCATGGCCAGCCCGCACCCAGGAGGACAGGTGTCCGGACCCGTCGGCTACTACCGCCATCCCACGATCCGTGGCGATCTCGTCGTGTTCGTCTCCGAGGACGACCTGTGGGCGGTGCCGGCGGCGGGTGGGGCAGCCCGGCGCCTGACCTCGAATCCCGGCACGGCGATGCTGCCATCCCTGTCGCCCGACGGCTCGAAGGTGGCGTTCTCGAGCCGAGACGAGGGTCCACTGGAGGCATTCGTGATCGACGCCGGAGGCGGCCAGGCGCGCCGGCTGACATGGTTCGGCGCCACCACCTCGGTCGTGGGCTGGGCGGGCGATGACACCGTGCTGGTGGCCACCGACCATCAGCAGCCGTTTCCGTCGCTCGCCGGGATCTGGCAGGTCCCGCTCGACGGGACCCCTCCGCGGCCGATGGGGCTCGGCCCAGCCCGCTCGATCGCCCTCCAACCGGGCGGTCGGGGGGTGGTGTTGGGGCGCAACACGGTCGACCCGGCGCGCTGGAAGCGTTACCGGGGTGGCACCGCCGGCCGGCTGTGGGTGGACCGGGACGGCTCCGGTGAGTTCGTGCAGCTGATCGACCTCGACGGGAGCGTCGCCAATCCGATGTGGATCGGTCGACGGATCTACTTCATCTCGGACCACGAGGGTCACGGGAACCTCTACTCCTGCACGCCGACCGGCCGCAATCTGGCCCGCCACACCGACCACGACGAGTTCTACGCCCGGTTCCCGTCGACCGATGGCCGCTCCATCGTGTATCACGCCGGCGCCGACCTCTGGCGCCTCGACGTCGGCACGGACGGAAGCGAACGGCTCGACATCACGCTCACCACCAGCCGGCCCGCTCGCAACCGGAAGTTCGAGCCCGCCGTCCGGCACCTCGAGACCGTCGACCTCGATCCGACCGGCCAGGCCCTGGCGGCGACCGCCCGCGGCGACGTCTCGGTCATGAGTCTCTGGGAGGGAGCCCCCCAGCCGCTCCACCACGGGTCGGCCGTTCGTGACCGGCTCGCCACCTGGCTGCCCGACGGTGAGCGCCTCGTCGTCGTCAGTGACGAGGACGGCGAAGAGCGCCTCGTGGTCGTGACCGTGGAGACCGGCGAGCGTCGTCGCCTGTCGGCGGACGTCGGCAGACCTCACCGACTGGAGGCGGCGCCCGCGGGGTCCGATCGCATCGCGTTGCTCAACCAGCGCCAAGAGGTGATGGTGGTCAACCTTCGCTCGGGGCAGGGCAAGGTGGTGGCCCGCTCGTCCGACAACCGACCCACCGGGCTGGCGTGGTCCCCCGACGGGCGGTGGCTGGCGTACGGAGCGAACGTGACCCCGCGCACGACGGCCATCTTCCTCCACGACACGACGACCGGGCGGACCCACCAGGTGACGTCCGGCGACTTCGTCGACGCCGCACCGACGTTCGATCCGGCCGGCCGTTACCTGGCGTTCCTCTCGTGGAGGGTGTTCAACCCGGTGGTCGACGGGGCCTTCTTCGACTTCGGGTTCCCCAAGGGGTGCCGGCCGTACCTGGTGACGCTGGCGGCCGACACGGCCTCACCGTTCCGGGCCGAGCACCGCGAGCCTCGACCCGTCGGAGGTCCCCCGACGCCGCCGGGGAACGGCGCACCCAACGGCAACCAGGAGAAGGGCGAACCCGATCCGGTGACGATCGACCTGGACGGGATCGGCGATCGCATCGTGGAGACGCCCTTCCCGGAGGCCCGTTACACGGGCATCGCCGCCGCCAAGGGACGGCTGCTCGTGTCGTCGATCCCGGTCACCGGAGCGCTCGGTGCTCATTGGAGCTCGTCGGCGCCGGGCCCGAAGGGCCTGCTCCAGGCGTACGACTTCGCCAAGGCCAAGGTGGAGAAGGTGGTCGACGGCATCAGCTCCTTCACCACGTCCATGGACGGTTCGGCGATCGGGCTGCGAGTGGCCAAGAAGTACCGGGTGGTGCCGGTCGGTTTCCGGGAGGAGAACTCCCCACCGGACGAGCCGAGCCGGGAGACGGGCTGGATCGACATGGGCCGGCTGCGGGTGCAAGTGGATCCCGGCACCGAGTGGAAGCAGATGGCGGCCGAGGCGTGGCGGCTCCAGCGCGACCAGTTCTGGAACCCGGAGATGTCGGACGTGGACTGGCTCGCGGTGCTCGAGCGGTACACACCCCTCATCGACCGGGTTGGGAGCCGCAGCGAGTTCTCCGATCTCATGTGGGAGATGCAGGGCGAGCTGGGGACGTCGCATGCCTACGAGCTGGGCGGCGACTATGCCCCGACCCCGGCCTGGCACCAGGGGTTCCTCGGTGCCGACCTCGTCTTCGATCGACGCAGCGGGTCGTGGCGCATCGGCCGCATCCCGGACGGCGATCCGTGGGACACGAGGGCCTCGTCGCCGCTCGCCCAACCTGGCGTCGACGTGGCCGAGGGCGACCGGCTGCTGGCGGTGGACGGTCGGCCGGTGGACGCCGACCGGTCCCCGGCGGAGGTCCTGACGGATCGGGCGGGCCGGGTCGTGCAACTCACCGTCAAGCGGGGCCGGCGCAAGGAGCGGCGGGTGGCCGTCAAGACGCTGCGCACCGAGGGGCCGCTGCGCTATCGCGACTGGGTCGAAGCCAATCGTCGCCGGGTCCATGAAGAGACCGGCGGGCGGGCCGGGTACGTCCACATCCCCGACATGGGCGCCCGGGGCTACTCGGAGTTCCATCGTTACTTCCCGGTCGAGGTGACCAGGGAGGGGCTGGTCGTCGACGTCCGCTTCAACGGCGGCGGGAACGTGTCGCAGTTGCTGATCCAGAAGCTCTTGCGGCGTCGGATCGGGTACGACCGCACCCGGTACGGCGAGAACCTCGTCCCTTACCCGGCCGACTCGCCACTCGGGCCGATGGTGGCCTTGACGAACGAGTTCGCCGGCAGCGACGGCGACATCTTCAGCCATGCCTTCAAGCGGTACGGGCTCGGGCCGCTGATCGGCACGAGGACCTGGGGCGGCGTGATCGGCATCTGGCCCCGTCACGCCCTGGTGGACGGCACGATCACCACCCAGCCGGAGTTCTCCTACTGGTTCGAGGACGTCGGTTGGGGAGTCGAGAACTACGGGACGGACCCCGACATCGTCGTGGAGTACACACCGCAGGACCACGCGGCGCAGCGTGATCCGCAGCTGGAGCGAGGCATCGCCGAGGTGATGACCCGCATCGAGGCCCACGAGGTGACCCTGCCCGACCTCGGCACACGTCCGACACGTGCGATTCCCAAACTGCCTCCGCGCGGCTGACCGGATGTCAGGGGCGCCCGGCTAACTTCACGTCATGGACACGGACACCGTGATCACCGGCCTCTCTCGGGCTGAGGTGGTGGAGCGGCGCCGCACCGGTCAGGTGAACATCGTCCGCGAGGGCCCCAGCCGGACGCCCGCCGAGATCGTCCGGGCCAACGTCATCACCCGCTTCAACATCATCCTGTCGGTGATGCTGGTGGTCATCCTCATCGTCGCCCCGATCCAGGATGCGCTGTTCGGGCTGGTGATGGTCATCAACTCGACGATCGGCATCGTCCAGGAGCTGCGCGCACGCCGCAAGCTCGACCAACTGCGCGTCATCACCGCCCCCAAGGTGGAGGTCATCCGCGACGGGAAGCCGTGGACGGTGCGGGTCTCGGGACTCGTCACCGACGACGTGATCGTGCTGCGGGCGGGCGACCAGGCTCCCGTCGACGGGGTGGCGCTGTCCTCCACGGGCATGGAATTCGACGAGTCGCTGCTCACCGGCGAGTCCGAAGCGGTGCCCAAGGCGGCGGGCGACACGATCATGTCGGGGAGCTTCGTCGTCGCGGGCTCGGGGCTGTATCGAGCAACGGCGGTCGGCCACCAGTCCTATGCGGTCAAGCTGGCCGATCAGGCCCGCCAGTTCGTTCCCGTCCGCTCGGAGCTCCGCTCCGGGATCGACCTCGTCCTCAAGTTCGTGGGCTGGGCGCTGGTCCCGGCGATCGGCATCCTGCTCTTCAGCCAGCTCGGCGGCGACGAGCCGATCCGCTCGGCGCTCCGCAACGCGGTCGCCGGCACGGTCGCCATGGTGCCTCAGGGGTTGGTGTTGGTCACGTCCGTCGCCTTCGCCGTCGGAGTGGTACGTCTCGCCAGGCGCCAGGTCCTGGCCCAGGAGCTGGCGGCAGTCGAGGGACTCGCGAGGGTGGATGTCATCTGTTTCGACAAGACCGGGACACTGACCGAGGGATCGCTGTCGGTGCAGGGAGTCGAGTCGTTCGACGGCTCCGACGTCGCCGTGGTGCTGGGCGCCATCGCCAAGGCCGACCCGAGCCCCAACGCCACCTCGAAGGCGCTGGGGGCCGCCTTTCGCGATCCGGGCTGGGCGGCGCGCCGGGTGGTCCCGTTCTCGTCCGACCGGAAGTGGAGTGCTTTCGAGTTCCGCGGCGAAGGGGCGTTCGTCCTCGGCGCTCCCGACGTCATCCCGTTCGACGATCCGCTGATCGACGTGTCGATCGACGCCCATGCGGCGGCCGGTCGCCGGGTGGTCATGGTCGCCGAGGTCGACGAGCTGCCGGCACCCACCCAGCTGCCGCGGGCCCGACCGATCGGCCTGGTGGCGCTGGGTGACCGGGTGCGCACCGACGCTCCCGAGACGCTCGAGTTCTTCGCCCGCCAGGGTGTGGCCGTGAAGGTCATCTCGGGAGACCACACCGACACCGTGCGGGCGATCGCCAGCACGGCCGGGGTCCCCGACGCCGATCGGGCCGTGGACGGCCGTGACCTGCCGGAGCCGGGACCCGTGCTGGCGTCCGTCATGGAGCGAGCCAACGTCTTCGGGCGGGTGTCGCCTCACCAGAAGCGGGCCATGGTGCGGGCGTTGCAGTCGCGGGGCCACGTGGTGGCGATGACCGGCGACGGGGTGAACGACGTGCTGGCGCTCAAGCAGGCCGATGTGGGGATCGCCATGGGCTCGGGCTCGAACGCCACCCGGACCGTCGCCGAGTTGGTCCTGGTCGATGGACAGTTCTCCCAGCTCCCCGAGGTCGTGGCGGAGGGCCGTCGGGTCATCGCCAACATCGAGCGGGTGGCCAACCTCTACGTGTCCAAGACCGTCTACGCGTTCGCCCTGGTGCTGGCCGTCGGCTTGGCCGGGCTGGCCTTTCCCTTCCTCCCTCGCCACCTCACCCTGGTGGGCTCGCTGACGATCGGCATCCCGTCGTTCTTCCTGGCCTTGGAGCGCCCCTCGCCGCGCGCCCAGCCGGGGTTCGTCGGAAGGGTGATGAAGTTCGCCGTGCCCACCGGCATCATCGCCGCCCTGTCGACGTTCCTGGCCTACGGGCTGGCGCAGTCCGAGGGCGTGCCGCTGGTCCCGTCGCGGACGGTGGCCACCCTGGTGCTGCTCTCGGTCGGGCTGTTCGTGCTGGCGATCGGGATGCGGCCGCTCACCCCTGCTCGTTCGGCACTGTTGTGGTCCATGGCCGGACTCTTCGCCCTCACGGTGCTGACCGACTCAGGGCGTACCTTCTTCGAGCTGCGCCTGCCGAGGGCGGTGATCACGCTGGCCGCCATCGGCGTGGTGGCGCTGACCGGCGCGTTGATGTACTTCGCGCTGCGCGCCTCAGGTTGGATCCGGGTCGTGCCGGAGGTCGTCAAGGAGACGTCCGAGCGCGTTCGCATCGCCGATCCCGGGTCCGGCCGAACCTTCCTTGAGCGGGCCGAGTCGATCGCTCAGGCGCTGTGGGCTCGATCCAGGAGGGCGAAACCCGACTCGGTCGAAGGACCGGGGTCCTCCTCCGACGGTCGGTGAAGCGTCGCCTGCTGGATCAGGAAGCCGGCGCCGGCGCCGGCGGCCGCCGAGGCGAGGTTGGTCCACGCCGTCAAGGCGGTGAAGCCGAAGATGGCGAGCACCGAGACCACGCCGAGCATGATCAGGAGTGGGGGTCGGGTGTCGTCCATGAGCTCGCCGGCCCACCAACCGACCACGGCGGACAGCCCCACGACTCCTGACGTCCCGAACCAGGTGGCGTTGCCGGCGGTGATGTCGTAGAGCACGACGACCGCCAGAGACAGCGTGTAGGCCAGGAGAGTCCACCGCCATCGCATCAGAGAGGCCCCTTTCCTCAGGCCTCCCAACGCCCCAGGTGAGTGTCGCGCCACGCACGGTGGTCTCACCAGGACCATTTCCCAAATGACGCGGAGCCGTGAGTTGTCAGCCGGTACTCGGTACCAGGTACTCAGTACTCAGTACTCAGTACTCGGTACTCGGTACTCGGTGCTCGGTACTCGGTACTCAGTACTCGCTACCGCCTGATTGCTCCGCAATCAGGCTCGCGATCCTGTCGCCCAGCTGATCGGTCGAGGCGCCCATCTCGGGCCCGGCCATGGCGCCCATGGTGGGGAGCACCGAGACGGCGGCACTCTCGACGGCCGAGGCCGCCTCTGGCTCACCGAGGTGTCCCAGGCAGACCGCCACCGAGAGCACGGCGGCGACCGGGTTGGCCCATCCCTTCCCGGCGATGTCGGGTGCCGACCCGTGCACGGGCTCGAACATCGACGGATGGCTGCCGCTGGGGTCGAGGTTGCCGCTGGCGGCCAGGCCCATGCCCCCCTGCACGGCGGCTCCGAGATCCGTGATGATGTCGCCGAAGAGGTTGTCGGTGACGACCACGTCGAACCGTTCGGGCGTGGTGACCATGTAGAGGCACATCGCATCGACGTGGACGTAGTCGGTCTCGACCTCGGGGTAGTCGGCCGCCACGTCCTCGACCGTGCGACTCCAGAGGTCCCCCGCCAGGGTGAGCACGTTGGTCTTGTGGCACAGCGTGAGGTGTCGCCGCCTCGCCATCGCCTGGTCGAAGGCGTACCGGACCGCCCGTTCGACGCCGAAGCGGGTGTTGAGCGACTCCTGGGTGGCGACCTCGTGCGCGGTCCCGCGACGGAGGACACCGCCGGCGCCGACGTACATGCCCTCCGTGTTCTCCCGCACCACCACCATGTCGCACCGATCGGGCGTCAGGCCGGCGACGGGGCTCTCCACCCCCGGGTAGAGCTTCACGGGCCGGTGGTTGATGTACTGATCGAAGTCGAACCGCAACTTCAGCAGCAGGCCCCGCTCGAGCACGCCGGGCGGCACGTCGGGGGTGCCGATGGCTCCGAGCAGGATGACGTCGTGATCCGCCAGCTCTGCCTCGACCGAGTCGGGCAGGACCTCGCCGGTCGCCAGATACCGCCGTCCGCCGAGGTCGTACTCGGTGGTGTCAAAGCCGAAGCCGAACCGCTCGCCGGCAGCCGTGAGCGCCTTGAGTGCCTGGTCGGTGACTTCGGGGCCGACCCCGTCGCCGCCGATGACGGCGACCCGGTACCGGCGGTCAGTCACTGGCGGCGGCGGCGGCGACGGCGAGGTTGAGCG
Source organism: Acidimicrobiia bacterium (assembly GCA_052032125.1). Lineage (GTDB taxonomy): Bacteria > Actinomycetota > Acidimicrobiia > Spongiisociales > Spongiisociaceae > JBPEXB01. Next base: position 1,493 of record JBPEXB010000623.1, on the reverse strand, counting down.
CCTCGACGAAGGCGTGTCCGGATCCCTCGACGACATCGGTGGACACCGAGCGACCGGACCACGTCTCACCGCCGACCTGCACCACCACGTTGACCTCGGCCATGGCGTCGGCCCCTGAGGTCACCGGGACCACCCGGTAGTCGACCAGACGGGCGTCGGTGCCGAAGGCTTGTTTGAGGGCGGCGAAGGTGGCGTGGACCATCCCGTCGCCCTCGCCCTCGTATTCCTCCAGGTCGTCGCCGCGAGAGATCTGCACCGTGGCGGTCGGCGTGGTTGCGCTGCCACCGCTGACCCGCATCCCGACGAGCCGGATCGCCTCGTCGATGTGGCGCTGCTGCTCGCTCACGATGGCGCGGATCTCGCGCTCGTTGATCTCGACCTTGCGGTCTGCCAGCTCCTTGAAACGCTGGAAGGCGGCCTCGAAGTCCTCGTCCTCGAGACTCAGCTCCATCTTGGCGAGCGCATCGGCGAAGCCGGCCCGACCCGAGTGCTTGCCCAACACGATCTGGCTCTCGGCGCCTACCGCCTTGGGGTCCATGATCTCGTACGTCTCGCGATCCCGCAGCACGCCGTGCTGGTGGATGCCGGACTCGTGGGCGAAGGCGTTGCGGCCCACGACCGCCTTGTTGAACTGCACCGGGTACCCGGTGAGCTGCGAGACCAGCCGGCTGGTCGGCACGATCTCCTCGGTGTTGGCCGAGATCTCGACGTTGAAGTGATCCTGGCGGGTCTTGACCGCCATGATGATCTCCTCCGTCGAGGTGTTGCCTGCCCGCTCGCCGATCCCGTTGATGGCCCCCTCGATCTGCCGGGCGCCGGCGTGGATCGCCGACAGCGAGTTGGCGACGGCCAAGCCGAGGTCGTTGTGGCAATGCGTCGAGATGATGACGTCGTCCCGACCGTCCAGCACCTCGTCGTAGACCTTCTGCAGCAGCTCGACGTAGTCCTGCGGGGTGGCGAACCCGACGGTGTCGGGGATGTTGATCGTCGTGGCGCCGTGCTCGACCGCCGCCTTGCAGGTCGCCAGCATGAAGTCGACGTCCGACCGGGTGGCGTCCTGCGGCGAGAACTCGACGTCGTCGGTGTAGCTCCTGGCCCGCTTCACCCCTTCGATGATCGAGCTCATCACCTCGTCCGGCGTCATCCGCAGCATCCGCTCCATGTGGATCGGAGACGTGCTCTGGAACACGTGGATCCGATGGCGCTCGGCGTGCTTGACGGCGTCGTGGGCGCGGTCGATGTCGTCCGCGACGCAGCGGGCCAGTGAGGCGATCACCGGGCCCTTCACTTTCTGGGCGATCTGGGAGACGCCGTAGAAGTCACCGTCGGATGCCGCTGCGAAGCCGGCTTCGATGACGTCGACGTTGAGCTTGGCGAGCTGGTGGGCGATGGCCAGCTTCTCGTCCGGCGTCAGGGCGATGCCCGGCGCCTGCTCGCCGTCTCGCAGGGTGGTGTCGAAGATGATCAGTTGGTCTTGTGGCATGTCGGTGCTC
>JBPEXB010000622.1:0-6530 GCA_052032125.1 Acidimicrobiia bacterium | reverse complement strand
CTATGCGATGTGCTCGGCCTCGAGGCCGATCTCGCGGAGCCTCCCGGTCGGCGGCTCGCGAAAGCCGCAGAAGTAGAGGTTCGGCTCGTCGGTGCGGGCACCCGAGACGTGCGGCCGTCCTTGGTCGTCCACGGCCGAGCAACCTTCGGGCAGCAGACGATCGGCCGCTGCCAGGTAGCCCGTCCCGAACACGACCGCATCGAAGTCCGACGACGTTCCATCGCTGAACTCGACGCCGGTCGGTGTGAAGTGATCGATGCCGGGCCTCGCCACGATGGCCCCCGTCTTGAGCGCCGCCATCGTGCCGACATCGAGGAGCGGGATCTTCCCGGACGTGGCGATCTGTTCGAGTGGGCCCGATCGCGCCGCCGGGATGCCGACCTTCTCGATGTTCCCGACCATCAGCCAGAGAAGCGGTGCCGACAGCCGGTCGGCGACTCGAGGTGGCAAGACGCTGAGCCAGCGGGAGACGGTGAGGATGGGGATGCCGGCGATGTCGCGTGGCACGACCACGGAAGGGCTTCGCACACTGATGGAGGGCCGGGCTCCCTGCTCGGCCAGGTCCAGGGCGATCTCGCCGGCCGAGTTGCCGAAGCCGACCACCAGCACGTCCTGATCCTGGAAGTCTCTACCCGAGTCGTAGTCCGCCGAGTGCAGGACCCTTCCCTCGTAGATGTCCATGCCGGGCACGTCCGGCAGGAATGGCGTGTGGCTCATGCCGGTGGCGATCACCAGGTGCGGGGCTGCGAACGACGTATCGGTTGCGGTGTCGGTCAGCCAGCCGGCACCGTTGCGCCGACAGCCCGTGACCTCGACGCCGAGACGCACGTCGAGCCCCTCCGCCTCGGCGTACTCCACCAGGTAGGACGCGACCTGATCGCGGGAGGGATACCGCGGGTAGGAGCGTGGCATCGGGCGGTGCGGCAATCCCGACGCCGACTTGTTCGTGTGGAGATGCAGCCGCTGGTAGTGGCGGTGCCAGGCGGGACCCACCGTGTCACCACGTTCCAACACGATGGACGGCACGCCGCGTCGGCGCAGGCAGGCAGCCGTGGCCAACCCCGCCGGCCCGCCGCCCACGATGATCGCTCCCGTCGTCTCCACCGTGTCTCCCTCCGCCGACGACGCTAGCCAGCCGGCCCCACCGTCGCAGGCCTGCCGGCGCAATAGCCTGGGCGGGTGAAGTGCAGGAGGCTGCTCGTGCTCTCCGCCGTGGTGAGCCTGATCACCGCGGCATGTGGAAACGGCGACTCCGGACCAGGTGCGCTGGCTGAGCCGCCGGAGTCGACGGCGGCTCCAGTGCTCGAGACCACGGACGGTTCGATCGCACGGGCGCCACGGCGGGTTTCTGCCTCGGGCCCTGAGGTCGAGTTGCCGCTGGTCCCGTCTGACCCAGCCGCGGCCTGGAACCTGCCGGCCGCACCTGGTCGCAGCAGCAACCTCGTGCTCCTCGAGGTGCCGGTGGGCTTCAACGGTCGCCAGGACCTGCCGTCCGGACTGACGCTGGCACTGCACTCGTGTGTGCTGGCGGCGCCGCTCGTCTGGGTGCTGGAGGGCGACATCGAGGCCGACGGATCCCTGCCCGGCGAGCTGGTCCTCGAGTTTCACCATCGCGTGAGCGACGTCGTCACGGTTTCTTCGGCACTCGTCTCCGTGGACGGGCCCGGTGCGTTCTCCTTGGTCGTGGATGCCCGCCCACTCCCCGAATCGGGTGCTGGCCGAGCAGCTCTCCTCGGCAGAGAGAACTGCACGGTGTTCGTGGCGGGGACCCAGATCGGCGGCACGGCGGCGGCGTCGGATCCGGCGGGTGGTGTGCGTTGGGAGGCGCCAGCAGGCACCGTCCACGAGCTCGGCATGGGTGCCCGACTCTCCGAGGCAGGACCTGCGACCGGGTGGCTGTGGCCCAACTGGGTGGGGCAGGGCCTCCCGTTCGCGGAGGTGGTCGTCGTGGTCCCGGATGCCGACATGTGGGTGCTGCAGGTGGCGGGCCAGATCGACGAGCGGTCCGGGTGCCGCTCGATCCGCACGACCGTTCAGCCCGTCGAGATGGAGCAGGTCGACGTGATCCAATGGTCGGATTGCGAGCCGTTCCGCTTCATCGGGCCCCGCGACTTGGGTGCGATCGAAGGTCACCCCGGGTTGTTCGCCTCCGACTACGGCGACGGGACGGCACCGATCGTGCACGGGCGAGTGGCCGGCTCGCAGCTGCGTATCGAATCGCAGAGCATGGCCGCCATACTCGCCGTGCTCGATCACCTGGAGCTCCGTCGCAACCTGCTCGTCGATCCCCGATCCGAGGGGCTCGTCTCGGCGGAGCTCGAGTCGGCGATCGCCGCCGCTCTGGCTCCTGTGGATGGCGTCGAGCGGGCTCGCATCCGCCACCTCGACGGTTGGTATGTCGTGGCTGAGGCGACCTACGTCGAGACCGGAGACGACATCGGTACGGTCGAGACGCCGGTCGTCGCCGAGTTCTTCGCCCGCCCGACGGACTCGGGATGGGTCGTCCTCGAGGGTGGAGCTGCGAGCTGGAATCGCTGCCTGGCGGCCGGGGGCAGCTCCACGCCCGAAGGCGGAGTGGTGTGGATCGTCGCCGGCGAGCCGGACTGGGTGATCGAGCGTTTGGTCGACGGCGTGTGGACGCCGCTCAACACGGCCGACGGGGTGTTCCTCGAGAGCTCGGTGTTCACGGATGAGACCGACAGGCGGAGCTGGCAGCCGAACCTCACGCTTCGGCTGGCTGATCCGCCCGCCGAGTGCGCAGAATTCGGGTGAGGAGAGAGATCATGGAACGTCCAGGCTCGATCGAGGTGAGCGCCGTCGTGCTGGGTGCATCGGATCCCGGCGCACTGGCCCGGTTCTACGCCGAGCTGCTCGGGTGGCCGGTGGCCGTGGACGAGGGCGATTGGCTGATCGTGCGCGAGCCGGGCGGCGGCACCGGCCTGTCGTTCCAGTTGGAGCCCGACCACGAGGCGCCGACCTGGCCGCCGGTCGACGGTGAGCAGCAGATGATGATGCATCTCGACGTCGGCGTCGACGATCTCGAGCAGGGCGTCGCCTGGGCCGTGGAGTGCGGCGCCACAGCCGCAGCCCACCAGCCCCAGGAGGACGTCCGGGTCATGGTCGATCCGGCCGGTCACCACTTCTGTCTCTTCCCCCTCGGTGAGTGACGCGCGAGGAGCGGAACAGCGACACCGTCCGTGCCAAGATGCCGCGAGCGAGTGCGGGGGAAGTGGCCGATGGCGGTGACAGACGATCTCGAGCGACGGCGCCTGCCGGCGCCGGACCTCCCGTATCGCCCTCTGGTGCCCCGGCTGGCCACGCCTCCCATCGGCTTGATCGGCTGCGGCGGCATCACGAAGCATCATCTGACGGCCTATCGCCGGGCCGGGTATGAGGTGGTTGCCTTGTGTGACCTGGACCGCGACCGGGCCGAGGAGCGACGGCGCGAGTTCTACCCGAAGGCGGCGCTGTACACCCGCCATGAGGAGCTCCTGGATCGAGATGACATCGCCGTCGTCGACATCGCCACGCATCCCGCCGAGCGGGTGAAGGTCATCCGGGACGCACTCGATGCCGGCAAGCACGTGCTCAGCCAGAAGCCCTTCGTGCTCGATCTCGACATCGGCGAGGAGTTGGTCGAGCTGGCCGACCGGCAGGGCGTCGAGCTGGCGGTCAATCAGAATGGCCGCTGGGCCCCGCACATCTCGTACTTGCGGACGGCCGTGGCCGAGGGCCTCCTCGGCGAGCTCGTCAGCGTCGAGCTGTCGGCGAACTTCGACCACTCGTGGATCGTCGACACGCCGTTCGACCGCATCGACGAGGTGGTGCTCTACGACTACGCCATCCACTGGTTCGATGCGCTGACGTGTTACGCGGGTGGCGAGGCGGCGTCGTGGACGGTGGCGTCGAAGGCCAGGGCCCGCGGGCAAGTGGTGCGCCCCCCGATGCTGGCCCACGTGCTGGTCGACTACCCGGAACTACTGGCCACGCTGGCATTCAATGGCGCCGCCGGCCCCGGGACGCACGATCGCACCGTGCTGGTGGGCACCGAGGCGACCGCGGTCAGCTCGGGGCCAGACGTCTCCGACCAGACGGTGGAGATCGTCACCGCAACCGGAGTGATGACACCAGAGCTCGAGGGTGCCTGGTACGACGACGGGTTCCACGGCACCATGGCCGAGCTGCTCTGCGCGATCGAGGACGGTCGCACCCCCACCCACCACGCCAGAGGCAACCTGACCAGCCTGGCCCTGGCGTTCGCGGCGATCGAGAGCGCTCGGACGGGTGGGCCGACGCGTCCCGGTGAGGTACGGCGGATCCCCGACGAGATCGGCACGCCGTGAGCGATCGGCTACGGGTGGTCGGCGTCAACTTCGACCATATGCACATGGAGAGCCTCCTGGCCCAGGTGGCAGCCGATCCCGATTGCGATCTCATCGGACTCAGTGATCCCGATCCCTCTCGGATGGTGGACGCCGCCTCGCGCCACCAACTCGGGCCCGACCGCCTGTTCACCGACGAAGTTGCCTGCATGGAGTCGCTGCAGCCCGACATGGTGGTGCTGTGTGCGGGCACCGCGTCCCATGGCGAGTGGGTGGAGCGGCTGGCGCCGTTCGGCGTTCACGTGCTGGTCGAGAAGCCCTTCGCCGCCTCGCTCGAGGAGGCCGATCGCATGCTCGACGCCATGCGATCGGGAGGAGGCGAGCTGGTGGTCAACTGGCCGCTCGCCTGGCAGCGCTGCCACGTGACGGCCAAGCGGCTCATCGACGAGGGCGCCATCGGAACCGTGACCGAGATTCACTACTACGACGGGAATCGCGGCCCGCTCGCCGACCGCACCGGCACGATGAGCGACGAGGAGGTCGAGACTCGCAAGCGAGGGGCGTGGTGGTACCGGAAGGACCGCGGCGGTGGCTCGCTGCTGGACTACCTCGGCTACGGAGTGACCCTCGGCACCTGGTTCCACGGGGGCGCCAAACCGAGTGAGGTGACGTCGATGGTCGCCGGGGCCTCGGACCTGGAAGTCGACGAGCAGAGCGTCACCATCGCTCGCTACCCGACCGGCCTGTCGACGTTCCAGACCCGATGGGGGACGTTCACCGACCCGTGGGTCGATCAGCCGCAGCCCAAATGCGGGTTCGTGATCGTCGGCACCGACGGAACCATCAGCAGCTACGACAACGAACTGTCGGTGCGGGTCCAGACCCGTGACCGGCCGGCCGGGTTCGACGTTGCAGCCGACGAGTTGCGGCCCCCCTTCGAGAACCCGATCCAGAACTTCGTGCACAGTCTGCGCACCGGTGCACCCATCCACGAGCCCCTCAGTCCGCGCATCGGGAGGATCGGTCAGCAGATCGTGGATTCGGCGATGCTCAGCGCCGAGCGAGGGGAGGCGGTGCCACTGGTGGGCGAAGCCTGACCCGGGCGTTTTTGCCGGCTGATTGTCGGGTAGGTGACAAGGAGACCGCGAGTGGAGGAGGTCTCCATGTCCAAGCACCTCGTCACGATCCTGGCCGGTCTGGCAAGCGCCGTCGCCGGCGGTTTGGCCGGCTTGTTCGTCCTCTTCAGTCTCACCGGTCTCGAACATCCCGGGTGGTCGCCCGTTGCGATGCTGGCCGGGGCAGGACTGTTCTCGGCCGCGGTGATGGGCATGATTCGTTCACTGGGGGCAGCGACCATTGCCGCCATCGCAGTGGCCACGTCCCTGGTCGGCGCCGCGATCGGCGTCGGTGTCATGCAGTTTCGAGACAGCTACGACGCCGCCATCGCTGCGGGTGTAGGACTGGTCGTCGCCGTGGCGCTTCTCTCTGCGCACCTCGGGCCGAAAGCTGAGGCGGAGACGCGCGAGGACGAGCTCGTCTAGAGCCGGCAGCGTCAGTGCGCCGGCTCGGCCACCCGATCGAGGAGGCCGGCGACACATCGCTCGACGCTGCGCAGGCGGAGCCGGTATGACCCGAGCGCTCCGAGCGCCACGCCGGCGGCTCCGGCCGCAAGCACCGGCACGGCGAGCAGTAGCGGCGCTGCGAGCAACGCCGCCGCGGCCATGGCCACATGGTTACGGCGCGCTTCGTCGAGGCGTGCCCGGACGCGAAGCACCGTCGGATGCGACTCGCCGCCTCGTCGCGCATCGACCTGCAGGATCACGGGCGCATACGTCCGGTGCAGGTCGGGCCACCAGTCGAGGTTCTGGACCCACAGGCTGCCGGTCTGGTCACGACGGGTCAGGTGGAGGCGCTCCAAGCGTCGCGACAAATCCGTGGCGGCGTCGGCCACGTCGCGGCGTGTCCACCGCTCGACCACGACCCCCGTGGGGCCGACCACCCGATCCAGTAGGCCGCCCTCTCCGTCCGGCGTCGTGACGGCCACTTCGAGGAGACTTCGTTCGAGAAGTGCCTGCGGTATACCCAGCTCGGCACCGACGCGCATGAGGTCGTCGACGCGGACGCTCGTGTCGTCGCTCGCCTGGAGCTCGAGGGCGCGGGCGATGACTGCTTCGGCATGCTCCCGGCTCAGCCGCATCTCCCCGGACA
>JBPEXB010000621.1:0-13888 GCA_052032125.1 Acidimicrobiia bacterium | reverse complement strand
GGCTTGACGACCTCGTCCGGCGACGCCGAGATGATCACGACCCGCCGACCCTCCCGCCGGTGCTCGTCCATGATGGCGAGCGCCTCGGCGAAGACCAGGGGAGCGACCACCTCGTCGACGGTCTCGCGGACGAGCTGGCGGATCTGCCCGGCGTCCCACCCCTTGGTGAGGGTCATGAGCTGGTTGCGGACCTTCTCGAGCTGGTCGTGGTCGGCCCCGACCATCATGTAGACCGCCTGGGCGATCCCCGCCTTCATCAGCGTCCGCTTGTTGAGCAGACCGGCCTTGTAGAAGGGTCGGCTGAAGGCCAGCGTCGACGACTTGGCGATCACCGTCTTGTCGAGGTCGAAGAAGGCGGCCGCCGTCGAGGCGGGCGAGCCGTTCGGGCTCCCGAGGTCGTCGTGGGGTGTCGTCACGCCGTCATTGTACGAGGCGCCCCGCCCAAGCCCGGTCCGCTCGATCAGACGCCCAACCCCCCATCAATGCCACAACGCGCCGCCCATGGCAAGGGGTACCCATGGCCGGCGCCGCCCCGTACGGTGCCACCACTTCCCATCCGTGCCAGGGCGAGCGAGAGGGGGAGTGCATGAACGTGTTGGCGGTCTCGGCGTCGAGCGACGAGGTGCTGGCGCTGGCCGCGCCGTTTGCGGTGGCGGCGCACCGTGACACGGCGATCGTGGTCGACCTCGACCGAGAGGGACTCGCCTTTCCGGGCACGCGCACGCTCGGGGACCTGGTGAGCGAACAGCCGACGCTCGACGACCTCGTCCCGCGGCGGCGCGGTCTCGTGTCACTTCCCAACGGCGGGATCGACCTGGAGGACGCCCTCCCGATCCTCGACGCCCTCGGCAAGGGGTGGCCCGCCGTCGTGATCCGGAGCCGGGAGCCGGTTCCCGGCGTCCCCCATGCACCGGTCGTGCCGGCGCTGGCAGGCGCCGATCCTGTGACGGCGATCTGGGTCAGGACCGGCCTGGCCGACCCGGCCGGAGAAGGCCCCGTCGTCCGCGGCCCCACGCGCGACGGCCTGCGCCGGATCGTCGAGGGTCGCACGCCGAGCGGTCGCTGGGTGCGGAGCTGGGCCGCTGCCTGGAGCTGGCCATGGCGGTGACGGACCGGCTGCTCCACCGGCTCCTCGATTCGGATGTCGAGCTGACCCGGGAGGCCGCCAGCCGCGCGGTCGGCCGGATGCTGGCAACGGAGTCGCCGCTCTCGAGCCCGGAGGTGGTCGATGCCGTGGTGGACGCGCTCGTGGGGCTGGGGCCGCTCGAGCCCCTGCTCCGGGACCCGGGTGTCACCGACGTCCTGGTGAACGGTCCACGTGAGGTGTGGGTCGAACGCCACGGGACGCTCGAGCGCAGCGATGTCGCGTTCGCGGACGAGACGGCAGTCGTCGCGGCAGTGGAGCGCACGATCGCCCCGCTCGGCCTGCGGCTCGACCGGGGCCAACCGATGGTCAGCGCCCGACTGGCCGACGGAAGCCGGCTGCACGCGGCCATACCGCCGGTGGCGGTCAACGGTCCGATCGTGGCGATTCGCCGGTTCACGTCCGCCGTCGACGATCTCGCCCACTTCGTCGCCGCCGGATCGATGAGCGAACGGGCTCGCCAGGTCCTCGTCGAGGCGGTGCGAGACCGCCGCAACATCGTCGTCAGCGGCGCCACCGGCGCCGGCAAGACGACGCTGCTGAACGCGCTCGCCAGACAGGTTCCCTCCGATCAGCGGCTCGTCACGATCGAGGACGCCGCCGAGCTCCGGTTCGAGGGGCACGTCGTGAGACTCGAAGCGCGCCCGCCCAACGCCGAGGGGGAGGGGCAGGTCACGCTGGCCGAGCTGGTGCGCACGGCACTGCGGCTGCGGCCGGACCGGATCATCGTGGGGGAGGTCAGAGGGGCTGAGGCGCTCGACATGATCGCCGCCATGAACACCGGTCACGACGGCAGCCTCTCCACCGTCCATGCCAACAGCCCCGACGACGCGCTGTGGCGGCTCGAGACGCTCGCACTGTCCGCCGGCGGCCCGGGGGAGCAAGCGGTCCGCCGGCAACTGTGGTCTGCCATCGATCTCATCGTGCACCTGCATCGACGGGGCGGGCGGCGGAGCGTGTCGGCCATCGCCGCCGTGGACCCCTCGGGGTGCCGGGAGATCGCATGCTGAGCGTGATGGCGATCGGTTGGGCGGCGGCGGTCCGGCCGGAGCGCTTCGTCGTCATCGCGGCGCTGGGCTCAGCGCTGCTGACGCCCCCTTGGATCGCGGCGCCGTTGGTCGCCGGCATCGTGTGGCGCCACCGCCGTACGCACGACCCGTTCGACGAGGTCGTGCTGCTCCAGGCCACGGCCGCTGAGTTGCGCGCCGGCCGGAGTCTCCGACACGCTCTCATCGAGGCCTCGTGTCTGGTGCCAGGCCTGCCGCTGGCCCGAACCCGACGGCTGGCTCACGCCGGCCGTCCGATGTCCGAGGTGGCCGAGTCGCTCGTGACGGCCCTTCCCCACTCGGGTTCGATCGTCGGTGTGGCGGTGCGTATCTCGGCCAACAGCGGAGGTCGAGTGGCGGCAGTGTTCTCGACGCTGGCCGCCATCCAGGCCGACCGCGTCGAGCTCGGACGGGAGGTGCGATCCGCCACGGCGGGCGTCCGCGCTTCGGTCGTCGTCGTGGCGGGCCTGCCGGTGGCGGCCCTCGCCCATGCCCAGATCTCCGGCCGGCTCGCGGAGGTGGTCGCCCTCGGTGGCCCGGGCGTCGCCCTGCTGGCGGCGGGCGTCTCCTTGTTGCTCCTCGGCCTGGCGAGCGTGCTCGTGCTGACCAGGTCCGTGAGATGACCACGGCGCTGCTCGCCGCCCTGCTCGCCGCCGCAGTCGCCGACCGGCTCGGGTCGGCCCGCCCCTGGGCCGTTGCGGTGGTGGCAGGCATGCTCGCTGTCGAACCGGTCGCGGGGATCGGAGCGGCGCTCGCATGGTGGGCGATGTGGCAGCGCCGTCGAGCCCGAGCGCGGCGCCGAAGCGCCGAGGCGGCCGCAGCCGAGCACCTGCACCTCGTGCAGGCGCTGCTCATCGGGGTCTCCGGAGGCCTGTCACTCGCTGCGGCGCTGGCCGCGACGCGGCCGAGTCTCGAGAGCGCGCTCGGTGCCGAGATCGACGCACTGCGCCGAGCAGCCGTCAGCCTCGGTCTGGGCGAAGCCCTCCAGGCGGCCGCCGGACCCTCGGCCCGGTTGTTCCATCAACTCGGCGCCGCTCACGTCTCGGGCGCGCCCATGGTGCTGGCGCTGACTGCTGTCGCACGTGAGCTCCACGAGTCGGAACGGGGGGCGGCGGTCGAGCGAGCGAGGCAGCTTCCCGTTCGCATGGTCGTCCCCCTCACGTTGCTGATGCTCCCCGGCTTCGTGTTGATCACGGTCGGTCCCACGATCTTGTCGTCGGTCGGCCGCCTCCTGAGGCCGTTCGGCGCGCCGTGAGAGCTTCCCACCGCATCCGGCCGGACGCCGGCCGTCCCGCGCCAGCGGGGCAGAAAGGAGGGGCGCATGGGCGCCTTGATCGAGATGATCCTCACCGGACTGGAGTCGGACGAGCACGGGCAGGGCACGGTCGAATATGTGCTCGTCGTGCTGGCTGCTGCCGCCATGGCGTCGGTTCTGCTCGCCTGGGTCGGGAAGAGCAGCCTCATTCCGGCCTTCTTCAACACCGTGATCCGCTTCGTCACCGGATCGGTCATCTGAGTGACCGCGGCTCGGCGAGCGTGGAGTTCGTCCTCGTCCTCCCCATGGTCATGCTCGCCCTGCTGCTGGTGGTGGAGGTGACCGTGGTCGCTCGGACTTCGCTGACGATGCTGGCCGCCGCCCGCGAGGGTGTGCGGGTGGCCGCGACGACGGTCGACACCGATGCCGCCATCGCTGCCACCCACGCCGCCCTCGGGCCCGAGCTGGCCGCTCGCACCAGAGTGACGGTCCGGCGTCCTCCGCTGGTCGGTGCAACCGCCGAGGTGACGGTCTTCACGCGACATCGTGTGGTGTCCATGCTCGGCGGGCTCTCGATACCGCTCGAGTTCGATGCGGTGATGCGGGTGGAGCGCTGACCGGCGACCGGGGGGCCGTGAGCGTGTGGGGGGTGGCGGTCGTCGCCCTCGGACTGGTGTTGTGCGCGGCCCTCGTCGCAGGAGGTCAGGTCGTGGCGGCGCGGGGGAGGGCAACGCTGGCCGCCGACGCAGCTGCGCTGGCAGCGGCCCCCGTGACCTTCCGCGCCTTCGGCGCCAGCGGCGGTCCCGCCGCTGAGGCGGCGCGCCTCGCGTCCGACAACGGCGCCGAGTTGGTTGCCTGTCGGTGTCCGCTGGACCGTTCGTACGCGAATCGCGTCGTCGAGGTCGACGTGCGGGTCCGGAGCCGGGTGCTGGGTGTGTGGAGCGTGACGATCGGCGCCACGTCGGCCGCCGAGTTCCGGCCGACCGAGTTGCTCGAGCCGGGCGGCTGAGAACGGAGCCGCCTTTAGCCGGGTTTGACACGCCCCTTCGTACCGTTCGGGCGTTGGAAGGAGGTGACCATGAGCGAAACCACACAGGTCGAAGATCGGCCGGCCATCCCCGACGGAACGTCCGGCGGTGGCGACGCCGGCGCGGTCGGAAGCGGTGAGGCACCCCAGTCCCGATGGGCCTCTGCGTGGGCGCTGCTCGCAGTGGCCGTCGTCGCCGGCGTCATCGGATGGCTGATCGGGCGCGGCGGGCTGAGCCCGGACGACGCGGGGCTTCCCGAGCAGGCCGTCGTCACGGACGACGCGTTGCCTCGCATCGAACCGGAGGATCCCAGCCCGTTCTTCGGGCAGTTCCCCGATGAGGTCCCCCCGGCGGTCCGGGAGTTCTTCGAGGCGCTGCCGCGCGACCTCGGCGAGCTGCGCGGAACCGAGCCGGGGAGGTTCTTCGAGGACTTCTTCGAAGGCGACCGCTTCAGTGATTTCTTCGGCCCGGACTTCGGCATCACCGGTCCCGACGAGTTGCTGGACCAGCTCGACGAGCTGCGAGACGGCCTCGGCTTCGACTTCGGCGGGCTCGGGCTCGTCCCCGAGGTGCCGCCCGGCTACCAGCTGGGCGATCGCAATCTCCGCGTCGAGATCGTCGACGGACAGATCGAGTTCACCTGGTCGCTCGTCGCCGGCGGCCCCGACGGCGAGGTCGCCATCGAGGTGCGCAACGGCGCCATCGAGCCGGCGGGTGAGGAGATCGATCTCGACGGCGTGGTCGGGTACCAGACCGACGACGGGATCAGCTGGGAGATCGGCGCCGGGCGCGCCACGGTGAGCATCAGCTCGGGCGACCTCTCAAAGAGTGAACTCGCCGAGTTCGCCACGGTCGTGGCGGAGGGCTTGCGCTAGCCGGACCGTCGTTCAGACCGCCGCGAACCAGCCCATGGCCCCCCGTTCGGCCATGTGGATCTGGTGCGGGTGGAACATGTAGCGGCCCCGCTCGGGCAGGGTGAACTCGAGGATCGCTCGTTCGCCCTGTCCGAGCGTGACCGTGTCGGTGTGCATGGTCGGCTCGCTGCCGGACCCGGCCCGGTAGACGTCGAACGTCTCGGCGTGCAGGTGAAAGGATCCGACCGGGTCGTACTCGGTCATGTTCACCAGATAGACACGGACCAACTCGCCGGCCGGCACCTTGATGGGGTGGCGGCCAAAGAACCCGGCCACCCCGTTCCAGGCGTAGAGGCTGTTCTGCCCGCGCTCGTCGGGATCCCACCCGTGCAGCACCAGGACCACTTCGTGGGCCGGAAGGCGTCCCTCGGCGGGATCGACGATCAGGGTCCCGAAGAGGCCCTTCGACATGTGGACGGCGAGGGGCGGCGTGTGACAGTGATACGGATGCACCCCGGGGGGTCCGGCCCGGATCGTGTAGACCTCCTCGCCGCCGGCCGGAATCGGCTCCCAGCCATCCTCGGTGACGGCGTGGCGGCCGTGGAAGTGGAGGTTGTGGGGATGGCTGGTGCGGTTCGAGAAGCGCACCGAGAGCACGTCGCCTTCCGTCGCCCGGATGATCGGGCCGGGCACGGTGCCGTTGAAGGTCCAGGCGTCGACCACGACGCCGTCGCCGACCTCGATCCGCTGATCGACGGCCACGATCTCGATCTGGCGGTCACCCCGGGCCGGCGGGGGCGGGATCGTGATCGCGTCCAGGGCGTCGGGCTCGATCCCGAGCGGGGCCGCCGCCGCATGCCCGTACGACCCGTGGTTGCCGTGTTCGGGCTCGTACTCGCTGCCCACACGTGTCTCATGGCCATGGCCGATCTGATGACCGGCGGCGCCGGCGGCCAGAGCGGCCGCCCCGCCGACCCCGAGGTTGCGGAGCAACTCGCGCCGCGACACGCCGTCGCCGACTGATCGGTCTTCGGGCTCCGGCTCGTCGCTCAGGGTCGCCTCCTCTGCCGTGCTCAGACGATCCCGCCCACCAGCGCCCCGACGACGAGGATGACCAGGTAGGCGGCGAAGCCCCCGCCCACGAAGGCCCGCCGCTGCCATGCCGGGATCGGGGACTTGCCGAGGATGTAGTACAGCACCACTCCGATGAACGGCACCACCAGCACGATGGCGATCCACCGCATCGTGGCGCCCCTGCTCAGATCGGACCGGCGCGCCAGATCCCACAGCGCGATCGCCACCCAGGCCGCGTAGAGGACGAACGGCAGGAAGTAGGCGTACAGCCCGAAGAACACCGACAACGCCGAGGCGAAGAACAGTCCGAACACGGTGATTCCTTTCGCTTGGGTGACCGTCACCCCGGGCGGGAGGTCGGGGACCTCCAGCGACGCGAGGTCGAGGGGAAAGCTGGCGAACACGCCGACCGCCGGGCGGATGAGGGCGTCGGCGGGCAGAGATTCGAGGCGAGGCGGCTTGGGGGCGGAACCGAGCTCGGGGTCGGGGCGCAGCCCGAGGCTGTTCTCGGCGATCCGTCCCAGCGACTCGGTCGCCCCGCCCAGCTCGAAGCCGAACGGGATGCGCAGACCGTCACAGGATTGGAACACCTGGAGCCCCGGGGGGAGCGTGGTGCGGGCCTCGTTGCCCTCGAAGCAGTTGCCGCCACGCGCCGGGGCGGCCAGGGCCAGGTCGGCGCGGGCCGATCCCTCGACGACGTTGTCGCGGATGACGTTGCCCTCGCTCTGCCAGAAGTTGGTGTCGAGGTTGGGCATCACGGCGATGCCGTTGGTCTTGGAGTTCACGACCCGGTTGCGCTCGATGAGGAAATCGTTGCCGCCCGCCACGATGATTCCGGAGCCGAACCCCGAGTGCGGCGCATTGAACCGAGGAGCGATGTCGTTGCCGGTGTCGTGCACCAGGTTGCCGACGATCGTCACGTCGTGCACCGGCGGCAGCAGCTCGCTGTCGAGGGTGTTGGGCACGATGCCGGCGACGTTGTTCCGCCACACCGAGTTGATCAGGTAGATGTTCCCCGAGGCGTTGGTGCCGGAGTAGCCGAGGCCGTTCCACTCCGAGACGATGTCGTCGATGACGGCGTTGCAGGGGTCGCACTGGCCGATGTAGAAGCCCGAGTCCGGTGAGCCCGAGGCGTACGAGCGCTCGAAGAGACCGTCCGAAGAGTCGAACGCGTAGATGCCATAGGACCCGTTGTCGATCGCCGTCACGTACGAGGCGCGATATCCCAGCACGCCGGTCCAGAAGATGCCGTTGGCCAGGGCGTTGCGCACCGTGAGGTTCTCGACGGCGACCCCGTCGGCGCCGGCTACGAAGATCCCGTTGTCGCGCACGAACTCGCCGTCGATGATCGTGTCGTTGCGATCCTCTCCCCGCAGCACGAGCGAGTCGGTCGTGATCTCCACCTGCTCGCGGTACACACCGTTGGCGATCATCACCAGGTCGCCCGGGTCGGCGGCGTCGACCGCCGCCTGGATGGTGGGGTAGTCGGCCGGCACGTTGCGGGTCGTGCCCGACCACTCGGCGGGCGCTTCGGTGTCGACCACGCCCTGGGCCTTGGGGGAGGCGTCGGGGTCGCCGACCGTGAGTCGGGCCGCCATGCCACCGCCGTTCGCCGTGCCGTGGAACGTGCAGAAGTAGAGGTACTCGCCCGGCGCATCGAAGGTCAGGACGGCCTCGTCGCCCTCGTACTGATCGAGGCTGCCGAACACGTCCTCGGTCGACCACGAGCCGTCGGCGGCCACGGCATTGTGGCGGTCGTCACCCGCCCCGACGAAGTTGACCGATGCGCCGACCGGTATCTGCAGGTCGAGGACGTCGAAGCGGTTGTCGAGCATCTCGACCCGATACACCCCGTCCTCTCCCGGCGCCGCCTCCGAGCCGCCGCAGGCCACCAGCAACCCGGCCAGGGCGGCGAGCAGGAAGAGTCGGAGGACCAGCGAGCGCTGCATGGCAGCGACCGTAGCGCCGTGCCCGCCGGCTCGTTGCTCGATCCGGGGAGGATCTGCGAGCGTTCTCCGCACCCAGCCAGACCCATAGCTTGGATACCAAGGTAAAGTGGAAAGCAAGATAGTGATTCGCGGATCTCACGGCGGCATCGGACCCAGGGGAGCGGGCGGCGACCCGGACTCGATACGCTGGCCCTCGCAGGGCGGAAGGAGCACCTGGTGAAACTCGTCAACACCGAGACCATCCCCGGCCACACGATCACCTCAGTGAAGGGGCTCGTGAGCGGGAACACGATCCGGGCCAAGCACCTCGGCCGGGACATCGGCGCCGGGTTGAAGAACCTCGTGGGCGGCGAGCTGACCGGCTACACCGAGCTGCTCAGCGAATCGCGCCAGGAAGCGCTCGACCGGATGATCGCCGAGGCCGAGTCCAAGGGCGCCAACGCGATCGTCAACGTTCGCTTCACCACCTCGGCGGTGGCGGGCGGGGCCGCCGAGCTGTACGCCTACGGGACCGCGGTCGTGGTGGAAGCCGACTGACGTGCTGCAACTCGTCGTCTTCCTGGTCCTGCTGGGCCTCGGCTTCACGATCGGTCGCGCCCGTGAGCGCGCCCACTGGAACGAGCTCGACGAACGGGAGGCACGGGTCGCCGGGGTGATCGTGCTCGACACCGACGACCCGCCGCCGGGTCTCGAGCCCGTCCACGGTGAGCTGGTGCTGGGCAACGCGGTGATCGGGACCGACTACTTCAAGCAGTTCCTCTCCGGCTGGCGGATGCTCTTCGGAGGAGAGCTGCGCTCGTTCCAGACTGTCCTGGGACGCGCTCGCCGGGAAGCCAACGTCAGGATGCTCGAGCAGGCGTTCGATCGAGGGGCGCGGGCCGTGATCAACGTCCGCTACGAGACCTCGCAGATCTCACGCGGCCTGGCCGCCAGCGAGATCGTCGCCTACGGCACCCTCGTCCGCTGAGGATCAGGCCCGCCGGCTCCACTTCGTCCGCCTCCAGGTGACGCTGGCACCGACGAGGGACGCCACGATCCAGAGGACGTCGAAGGCGATCACCGACGTGCTGCGACCCTCGTCCAGGTGCGCCAGCAGGCCCACCACTCCCAGGGTGGCGAGGCTGACGGCGGCGGCGGTGGCGGTGAGCCAGGCCCAGTCGCGGCTCACGCCCACGGGTCGGGCGTCGACGAGGCAGCCCGGGCAGACTCGATGATCTCTCCGACCGACGGCGAGCCGATGGGCAGGTCGCCGCGCACCAGAGCGTCCCGGAAGCGGGGGTGGACGCGCTGCAACGTCACGGTCTCCCACGGGGTCGGGCGCACGTCGACGCCGTAGTCCCGCTCGCCCATGACCAGCGCTACGACGGTGGCGATCACGATCACGAAGCCCACCCCGACCAGCGCCACCTGCAGCTCGTCACGAGGGATGAGCGATCCCAAAGCGGTGGCCAGGAGGCCGCCGAACATCGCAGAGACGAGATCGGCCCGCGAGCGAGTGCGTCGCTTCACGAGCTTCTCGGCGAGCGGGAGCCGGGCCACGATGCGGCGTCCGATGAAGGGCCGGGCGACGAACCAGGGGACGACTCCCAACACCAGCAGGATTCGCGACCACCGGGGCATGATCGTGAGCGGGATCTCGGCCACGCTCTCGGTCGGCTCGCCGGTCTTGGCGCAGACAGGCGGGAACCGGCCCTCGACGAGCTCCTCTTCGGTGACTTCGATGTGCGCCATCACGATCCCTTGCATCGGCGGACGATGCCCGGCCCTGAACGATCGACCCCCATCGTCACGACTCCGCGGTGCGTGGTCAAGGTCTGCTCAGTTGCTGAGCCGGAAACCGCACTCGGGGACCGTGAACTCGTCCAGTCGCAGCACCGCGGCCGCCGCGGAGGTGATGGCCGCGGTCAGCTCCGGCTCCGACAGCACCTCTGTCAGGTCGATGTCGGCGGCGCTCTCTGCCTGCAGGATGGCGTCGCGCAGCGCCGGCCAGATGATGAGCGTCCCGTCCCGCAGGGCCTCGATGTCGGATGCCAGCTCCGGCTCGGCGACCTCCGCTGCTTGGTCGTAGGCCACTCGGGCGTCCTCGATCAAACCGTCGATCTCGGTGAAGCCGGCTTTGAGGTCTTCGAGCAGCTGATCGGGGTCGGCACCTGCCGGGTCGGCGAGCTGCGCGAAGACCCGGTTCACCGCCAGGTTGGCCAGTGCATTGAGGTCGACGACGGTCTGCAGGGCTGCGCAGGTCTCGCCGACGGCATCGGTCATCGTCTCGGTGGCGGCGACCGTGGTGGTCGGCAGCGTCGTGGAGGTCGCGGCACTCGTCGAAGACGGGGCCGTGGTCGGGTCGGTCAGCGGTGCCGGCTCGTCACCGCCACCCGAGCAGGCGGCTGCCACCAGCACCAGTGCGAGAACCGTTCGTCTCACTGGACGCAGAACTCGTTGCCCTCCGGATCGAGCATCACCACCCAGTGGCCCTTGAAGTCGTCGAACTCCTCGACCCGGGTGGCACCCGCGGCGACGAGCCGCTCGACGTGCGCGGCGATGGCCGGATCGGCCTTCTCGCGGTCGCCGTGATGCTCCGCCGAAGCGTTGACGTCGAGGTGGAATCGGTTCTTGGCGCTCTTCGCCTCGGGGACCTTCTGGAAGAACAGCCGCGGGCCCTTCCCGTCGGGGTCGACCAACGCTCGGGCGTCGTTCCAGTTCTCCTCCGGAATCCCCATCGCCATCGCCCAGTCGTCCCACGACTCGAACTCCGGAGGGGGCGGCTGGATCTCGTAGCCCAGTGCCTCGATCCAGAAGTCGGCCAGCCGAGCGGGATCGTTGGCGTCGATCGTCACCTGAAACGTGTAGCTCATGGGCCTCATGGTACGGGGACTGTTCTGTCATGCAGGGGGGACGACCCCCCTGCAGCAAGTACCAAGTACTCAGTACTCAGTACACGGCTCTGAGCACGAAGTGCTCAGAGCCGTCATGCCGTCAATGCCCAAAGCCCTCGAAGCGCACCTTCACCGTGTCCGTGTCGGTCACCTTCTGAATGAGGGAGATGCTCTCGGAGATCACGGCCGCCGCCGAGAGCCCTGGTGGAGCGAGCGCCAGTGACCGGTCGTCCGTGACCACGAACCCTCCCAGTGCTTCCACCCCTGCCGCCAGCCGGGCGTCGGAGTGTTCCAGGTCGAGGGCGTGTCCGGTGCCGCCGGCGTCGACCAGCACCCGCGTGGCAACGGGCGCTCCGAGACGCTCCGGGGCGAGTGTGAAGAGGGCGTTGCCACTGCCGTGCGTCCGGAGGCTGGTACGGACGAACGCGGCCACGTCTTCACCGTGAGCATCGGACGTCGACATCTCGGCCGGCCGGAACTGCGCTCGTGCCTCCTCCGGTGCCGCGGCGGAGGGCGCCCGTCCGAGCGTGATCCTCACGACCAGGCTCGCCACCGCCCAGGCAATCAGCACCACGCCGGTGATCATCGCCGCCCGGGCCAGTGTGGAGGTCGTGCGGCTCAGCGCCGCCCGCAGCATCCAGATGGCGTGCGCGACGGGCAGGGCGATGCTGAGAAAGCGCACCCAATGGCGTCCCCCGAGCTGTGCCAGTCCGGCGTTGACGATCGCCACGGGTGCGCCCGCCACCAGACCGAAGAGGGCGCCGAAGGCGATGGCGACCGGCAGCGATCCGGTTCCGGCCACCGACACCCCGAACGCCCCGTCGACGCCGCGCAGCAGGGCGGCAGCGAGGCCGCCGACGACGGCGGCGGCGCCCCACCACCACACCAGCGGTGTCACGAACGCAGAGCGTGATTGCACGGCAGCATTCTTGCCGAAGTCTGGGCCGCCTTCACAGCAATCGCCCACGCTGTGTGGTCGGTCCGACGACGATGCCTATCGCAGGGCGGTGTCCAGCATCCGGATGGCGCCGTGCTTGTCGAGGGGATCGTTGAAGTTCCCGCATTTCGGCGACTGCACGCACGACGGGCATCCGGCCAGACACGGACAGTCGCGCAGTGCCTGGAGGGTGGCGGCAGTGAGCTCTTCGCCGCGCCCGTAAGCGACGGGCGAGATGCCGGCGCCGCCGGGGTATCCGTCATAGATGAAGATCGTGTTGGTTTCGGTCTGGTGCTGGTAGTTGGTCGAGAGCCCGCCGATGTCCCACCGGTCGCAGATGGCGAACAGCGGCATCATGGCGATCATCGTGTGCTCTGCGGCGTGGAGCGTGCCCGGGACGTCGCGGAGCTCGACCCCCGCCCTCTGGAGGAGTCGATCCGGCACCGTGTACCAGAACGCTTGCGTCTCGAACGAGGTCGGCGGCAGGTCGAGCGGGATCAGCTCACCGAGCTTCTCGCCCGAACCGAGCTTCTTCTTCTGATACCCGACCACATGGCTCTCGACGACCACCCGGCCCAGAAAGTGGTCCAGCACGCCGAGCCGGCCCCGCGCCTCGACCGAGACGATCTCCATCGCCTTGTCCTGCCGAGGCTGCGTGTAGTAGTCGACGCGTGCCGGGCGCACGGAGATCTCGTGACGCTTCAGGTCCATGTGCTCGACCAGATAGCTGGATCCTTGGTGGAGGTAGATCGCCCCTTCGTGGGTGTCCCGGAAGGCCCGTTCCTGCTCGACGGTGCCGAGCAGCTCGCCCGCTTCGACATCGACGATCGTGTAGGTGGGCCCACCCGACGACCGGAGGTCGAGCTGCGGGGCAGGCGGCTGCCGGCGCGCCCAGTACAGCTTTCCGTCCTTGAGGCGGAGATGCTCGGCCTGCACCAGACGGTTGACCGATTCCTCCAGATCGGTACCCAAGTACTCGCGATCGTCCATGCGAAGCGGCAGCTCGTAGGCGGCGCAGGCGGCGTGGGCGTCCAAGACCTGAGGGTTGTCCGGGTTGATCACGGCGGCTTCCGGCGGCCGGGTGAAGAGCTCGTCGGCGTGATGCATGAAGTATTGGTCGAGTGCGTCCTGTCCACCGATCAGCGTGACCAGTGCCGAGTCCTTGCTCCGGCCCGCCCGCCCGGACTGCTGACGGAACGAGGCCAGCGTGCCCGGGAACGTGTTGATGAGAGCGGCGTCGAGGCTTCCGACATCGATCCCCAGCTCGAGCGCGTTGGTGGCGGTGACGCCCAGCAGCTCTCCCGAGAACAGCCGCTGTTCGGTCTCTCGCCGGTCGCCGGCCGTGTAACCCGCCCGATACGGGGCAATGCGATCTTTCAGCTCGGCGTCGAGCCGGTCGCGCGTCCAGCGGTGGATCAGCTCGGTGGCCTTGCGGCCCCTGGCGAAGACGATGGTGTGCTGGCGGCGGCGCACCAGGTCGACGAAGAGGTCGGTGGTCTCGGCCATGGAGCTGCGGCGGGTTCCCTGCTCGGGATCCTCGAGCGGGGGGTTCCACAGCGCCACCACCCGGTCGCCGGTCGGCGAGTCGTCACCTTCGATCACCTCGACGTCCAGGCCGGAGAGGCGGTGGGCGAGATCGGCGGGGTTGCCGATCGTCGCCGAGGCGAAGACGAACGTGGGCTGCGCGCCGTAATGAGCGGCCACCCGGCGCAAGCGACGCAGGATGTG
>JBPEXB010000620.1:0-2129 GCA_052032125.1 Acidimicrobiia bacterium | reverse complement strand
TGTTCGGCAGCGTGCCGGAGGGCATTGTCGAGCACGTTGCGAACCGCTCTGGACAGCTCATTGACATCGCCCTCGACCATCACCGGCTCGAGTTCGGTCACCACGGAGGGGTTGTCGAATCGGTGGACCTCTCGTCGCACGAGATCGTCCAGGTCGACGAGGGTCCGCCTCGGCGGGAGCGCTCGGGCATCGGCTCTCGCCAGGAAGAGAAGGTCGTCGACGAGGTCTTGCAGCTCCTCGACGTCGGTGAGGAGCCCGGCGGCATCGGCATCTTCGCCGTCCACCTCCAACACGGTGCGCAGCCGGGTGAGAGGGATGCGCAACTCGTGGGAGGCGTCCGCGACGAAGGTTCGCTGGCGCTCGGTCGACGCCTCGAGGCGGGCGAGCATCTCGTTCATGGTCGCCGCCAGCCGGGCGATCTCGTCGTTGGTGTCCGGCTCGGGCACTCGACGATGCAAGTCCTCGCCGCCGCCCAGGTCGGCGACCTCGGCGCGGATCTCCTCCACTGGCCGCAGCGTCCGACCCACCAGCGTCCACACCAGCACTGCCAGACCGAGCGTCAACACCGGCACCCCGACCACCAGCGCGCCCGACACGACGCCAATACCGTCCCGCACCTCGTCGAGGCTGCGTCCGACGATGATCCGTCGATCGCCGACCTCTCGGATCGCGACGCGGTAGGCCGGGTCGTCGAGCGGGACGTTCAGATCGAACGGCCGGTCGACGGTGGCAGGCGACGTGGCCACCGGAGCGAGTCCCTCGACCGCAGCCGAGGCGGCGACGACAGCTCCGTCCTCGATCACCTGCACGAGCCACTCGTCGTCAGGTCGCGCCGCCAGCTCCGCCGCCAATAGCTCCTGATCGTCGATGGCCATCTCGACGGCGTCGAGCGCTCGGCCCAACTCGGCGTCCACACCACGGACGAGGTCGCGTCGCACCACGGTCACCAGCAGGATCGAGGTGGCGATCAGCACCACGACCAGCACGGCGGACGCCCAGGCGGTCACCCTGAATCGCACGGTCCCGGTCATGGAGCGCCATCGCTGTTCAGCCACCGTCGACGTCCAGCCGGTAGCCGACCCCTCGGACGGTCTGGATCGCCTGACGGCCGAACGGCTCGTCGATCCGGCGCCGGAGTCGCCCCACGTAGACCTCCACGACGTTGGCGTCGCCCTCGAAGTCGAACTCCCACACGCCGTCGAGGATCTCGCGCTTGGTCATGACCTGCCCGGCCCGGCGCAGGAGGAACTCCAACACGTCGAATTGTCGGGCGGTCAGCTCGATCTCGGTCTCTCCCCGCCATACCCGTCGCTGGCCGGGGTCGAGCCGCAGGTCCCCGGCTTCGAGAGGCGGTGGCGCTCCACCGCTGGCCCGGCGGATGAGTGCCCTGATGCGGGCGACCAGCACGGGGAACGAGAACGGCTTGGTCAGGTAGTCGTCCGCTCCCGTGTCGAGCGCCTCGGCTTCGTCGAGATCGCCGTCCTTGGCGGTCAGCATCAGGACCGGAGTCCAGTTTCCCGCGGCGCGGAGATCGGAGCACACGAGATAGCCGTTACGCCCCGGCAGCATGATGTCGAGCACGATCAGGTCGTAGGAGCCCTCCGTGGCCATCCACACGCCGTCGAGGCCGTCGAAGGCGACGTCCACGGTGAAGCCCTCGGCCTCGAGCCCCCGCTTCACGGCGGTGACGATCTTCTTGTCGTCCTCGACCAGCAGCAGTTTCACGTCGTCCTCGGGCTCGATGTCGCGCCCAGCTTGGTCGCCGTTCCTGACCCTACGCTGACAGTCCTGTCAGCTTCCGCGGCCCTGGTCAGGTGGATGACAGGGGAGGGGTGCGATGGTGCTGGAGCCGGAACCGATCCGGCACCAGACCAAAGGAGCACCATGAAACGCAAGCGAATCGCTCTGGCGCTCGTCGGAGCGCTGGCCGGAGTGGCCCTGCTCGGAGCCGCAGCTTCGGGGGGCGCCTCCACCGACACCGACGGTCCCGACGACAGGGACATCCCGATCACCGGACCCGACCTCGAGACGGCCTCGGCTGCGGCGCTCGCACATCTGGGTGAGGGACGCGTCACCGAGACCGAGATCGAAGACGAAGAGAGCTACTACGAGGTCGAGGTGACCCTCGA
>JBPEXB010000062.1:0-7579 GCA_052032125.1 Acidimicrobiia bacterium | reverse complement strand
GTACTGAGTACTGAGTACTGGGTACTGAGTACTGGCGTCTCATCCCGGCACCTCCATGACGCGGCCGAGGTTGTCGGGCGTGGGCATCGTCCGATGTGCCTCCCGGATCGCGGCCAGTGCCGCGGCCGGGCCTTCGAGGATCGGCACCACACGACCGGCGGTCGTGTCGACGTGCAGCAACATCTGCTCGGTGGTAGCGAGCAGCTCGTCCGTGCGCTCGTCCCGCATCTCGTGGAACAGGTGGAGGCGCTTTGGGTCGAGGCCGACGACCTGGGTCGTGAATCGCAACCGGTCGCCAACGCTCACCTCGCGTAGGTAGTTGATGTGGGTCTCGGCCGTGAAGAAGGTGTGTCCCGCCGCCCGGTACGCCTCGTCGTCGCCGATGTAACGGAACAGCGCGTCGCTGGCCCAGCCGAAGGCGGTGAGGAAGGCGGCCTCGGTCATGTGGTCGTTGTAGTCCACCCACTCGGGATCGACGTCGCAGCGGAACAACGCCAGCGGCGCCGCCACCTCGTCGCCCGGCTGCCACCGGACGGCCCCCTCGTCGTACCGTCGCGCCTCCCGACGAGCGAGAGTCCGCCCGGCCCCGAGGTCGACCGACCGCAGAGCCCGCATCACGGACAGCAGGTAGTCGTCACGCAGGCGCTCCAGCTCCTCGATCGAGCGTCCGTCCGCCTGGGCACTCGTGCCCTCGACCATGGCGTCGATGAGATCGTCGGTCAGCTCGGGCGCCACCAGCTTGGTCCAGGGCAGCTGCAGCGCCGGGCCGAACTGCTCGAGCATGTGACGCATGCCCGGCTCACCGCCGGCCAGGTGGAAGGTCAGGTTGGTGCCGAACCCCGCCCAGCGCAGGCCTGGTCCGTAGGTGATGGCATCGTCGAGCTCGGCGGTGGTCGCCACGCCCTCGGACACCATGTGAAGGATCTCGCGCCACATCGCCTCCTGGAGGCGGTCGGAGAGATGCCCGGGCACCTCGTTTCGGACCACGAGCGGGTACATGTCCAGGTGGTCGTAGAACGCGACGGCGCTCTCCACGGTTGCCTCGCTCGTCTCCTTGCCGGAGACGACCTCCACCAGCGGGAGCAGGTAGACGGGGTTGAACGGA
Source organism: Acidimicrobiia bacterium (assembly GCA_052032125.1). Lineage (GTDB taxonomy): Bacteria > Actinomycetota > Acidimicrobiia > Spongiisociales > Spongiisociaceae > JBPEXB01. The sequence continues at coordinate 6,474 of JBPEXB010000062.1, read as the reverse complement.
TGGCCGACCACGACTCGCTCGGGATGCACGCATTCGGCGGCCAGCTCGCTGATGAGCAGGCCCGAGGTGCTGGTGGCGATGGTCACGGTCGGGGGAGTGGCGGCGTCGATCTCGGCCAGCACCTTGGTCTTCAGATCCTGCTGCTCCGGCACCGACTCCTGGACGAAACTTGCGCGAGCGCCGACCTCCTCGACCGAGTCAGCCCATCGCACCCTCGTCGGGTCGGCGTCGCGATAGAGCCCGAGCTTCTCCATCGACGGCCACGCCCGGTCGATGGCCGTCGTGAAGCGCTCCTCGGCGCCGGGTGCAGGGTCGTAGGCGATCACACCGAGGCCCCGGGAGAGCGCCCGCACCGCCCATCCCGCCCCGATGACCCCGGTCCCAACCAGACCCAGGGTGCCCATCAGCGGCGGTCCCTCGAACATGCTCCCCCTTGGGGGGAGCTGTCCCGAAGGGGCTGAGGGGGCTCGCACGATCGTGCGGCGTGGGGTGGTCGATGCAGCGAAAACAGCGCTCGATGTGGTGCGAGCAACGCGCCGCTACGGCCCCCTCCGGCCTCCGGCCACCTCCCCCCACGGGGGAGGATCACTTGCGCCCCGCGCCCCGCGCCTCGCGCCCCTCTAGAACCCAACCTGGTTCAGTCCCTTCAGGGCGAGGCGCTCGCGGGTCTCCTCCGGCGTCGCCGGCTCGCGGGAGAGCTCGCGCAGGATGCGGACGATCTTGGCGACCTGCTCGGCGTTGGACTCGGCCAGCTTGCCCTTGCGGAGATAGAGCCCGTCCTCCAGGCCGACCCGAACATTGCCGCCCAACGTGGCGCCGGCGGTGACGAGATCGAACTGGTGCCGCCCGCCGCCCAGGATCGACCACTCGAGGTCGGTGCCGAACAACCGGTTGGCGACGGTCTTCATGGCCACCACGTTCTCCACGTCGGGCCCGATCCCGCCGAAGGTCCCCATCACGAACTGCATGAAGATCGGCGGCTTCACGAGCCCCTGATCGGCGAAGTAGGCGAGCGTATAGAGGTGGGAGATGTCGTAGGCCTCGAACTCGAAGCGGCAGCCGGTCTCCTCGGTGAGCTCGGTGAGCATGTACTCGATGTCGCCGAAGGTGTTGGTGAACGGCTCCCACTTGGTGCTCTCGAGGAAGGGCTCCTCCCAGTCGTACTTCCAACGCCCCTCGTACTTGGGGATCATCTGGAAGAGCCCGTAGTTCATCGTCCCGAGGTTGCACGTCGCCAGCTCGGGCTTGAGCACCTTGATGACCCTGAGCCGCTCCTCGATGGTCTGGCCGGTGGCGCCGCCGGTCGTGATCGAGATGACCGCGTCGGACTGCTCCTTGATGCCGGCGCAGTACTCCCGGAACATGCCGGGATCGGCGACCGGTCGGCCGTCCTCCGGGTCGCGGGCATGGAGGTGGATGACGGCGGCGCCCTCCGCCGCGGCGTCCACCGACTGGGTGATGTGATCCTCGACGGTGATCGGGATGTCACTGTTCATCGTGGGGGTGTGGGAGCCCCCGGTCACCGCACAGGTGACGATCACGCCTGCCATCGGTCCTCCCGCCGTGCTCGTTCCGCTGTGGTGCTGATCGGAGTGTCACATTCCATGTGTTGTCTGGCGGAATGGGACATTCCGCTGTGCGGAACGTTCTGCTATACAGAATCACCACGAACAGTACGCCTCACGCTTCCGAGCGTCAACGGGTGGTCCATGCCCCGCTCTGCCGACATCCAGTCCGTTCAACGAGCCTTCTCGGTCCTGCGGGTGATCGGGCTCCACGGCGGCCCCACGCCACTGGCGACGATCGCCGCCGAGACCGGGCTCCCGAAGAGCACGGTCAGCAGGTTGCTCGCCACCATGGTGGGCATCGGCGTCGTCGAGAAGGTGGCGGGTGGCGAGTATGCGCTGGGCCCGGAGCTGCGGGCCATCGGCCGCCCGGCGACGGGTCGGGCGGAGTTGCTGGCCGTGGCGGCTCCGTACCTGCGGGCGCTGGTCGACCAGATCGGCGAGGACATCGGCCTGGCGGTGCCGGACCGAGGAGCGGTCCTCTACATCGACCAGGTGCAGAGCCCTCAGCCCGTGCAGGTCCAGGATTGGACCGGCGACCGCTTCCCGATGCACACCACTGCGGCCGGCTACGTCTTCCTGGCGGCGATGTCGAAGGAGGACCTCGACGCCTATCTGGCCGGCGAGCTCCTCGCCTCGGGACCGGGGACCGAGACCCGGCCGGCGGCGTTGCGGCGCGAGATCGGCCGGACCCGCCGCAGTGGCTACGCATGGACGCACGAGGCGTGGTCGGAGGGCATCAACGGGGCGGCGGCGCCGATTCGTGACGGAACCGGGTCCGTCGTCGCAGCCGTCAACGTGTTCGGACCTGCGTACCGCTTCCCGGGCGCCGGTGACCAGGCCGAGATCGGCCTGCGCCTGGCAGAGGTGTCCGACCAGATCAGCCGCCACCTCCAGAGTCCCTGAGTCACACCCGCTCGCTAGCTTCGGGTCACCAGGGAGAAGGGGACTACATGCCGTTCGACGAGCTCCGCGTCCACGGCGTCTCTGGCACGCCGCCCCGATCGATGCTGTACACGGATCCGGTCACGTTGTCGGCCGACGACGACTACACGCGGGTCTACCAGGCCCGGGTGCTCGAACAGGGGCACGATCCGGCGGCTCGGGCGTTCCACTGGGGTGGCTTGACGGCCGGCAACCGTTGGACGGCGCTGTGGATCTTCCTGAGCCCGTTCGCCTTGGCCAACCTCGCCGGCTGGCTGGTGCGCGGGCGGAATCGGTGGACCGTGGCGATGGTGCGCCTCGCCGGGCTCGCCTTGACGGCGCTGTTCGTGGCGCAACTCGTCAACGTGGTGGCGCTCCTGGAGCGGTGGATGCAGCAGCGCGAGCCGGGAGCGCCCACCCCGTCGCTGGTGGCGGCGGCCGGCCTCGTGGCGTTGGTGCTCACCTTCGTCATCACGGGGTGGATCTCCACCCAGTCGCACTTCGCTCCACTCAGTCGCTGGTGCCGGTTCCGCATGCTCGTCCACCCGGGGAAAGCGTGGCTGCGGCCCCGCGAGGCGGCCGCGTGCGATCCGATCGACATCGAGGATTGGTCGGATCCGACCGATCGCCGCATCGACATCTGGGCGGCGGACAGCCGGCTGTGGCAGCCGGCCTCCATCCTCACCAGGCTGCGGCGCCTCCATCTGGGCGTGGCGCTGGCGATCGTGGGGCTGGTGCTGGCGAGGGCGATGGTCTTTCCCACATGGTGGGCATGGATTGGTGGAGCGGTGCTGCTGGTCGCCACCGTCCTGCTGGTCATGACCACGGCGACGCCGGAAGCGGGCTGGCTGCTTCGCTCGACGGCCCTCCTGTCGCCGGCGGCGCTGGCCTTCAGCCTGGCGACGGTGGTGGCGACGCTCTGGGTCGAGCGCCCGGCGAGTCCGGCCTGGCCGGGGATCGACGAGACCGTGTTCGTCGCCGGCGTGGTGTTCGGTGCCGCTTCGCTTGCGGCCCTCCCGCACGGGAAGTCGATCGGGGCGCTGACACTGGCCGGGTTCCTGGGGGCGTCCCTGGGCCTCGCCTCGGTGACGGTGGCGGCGCGAGCGCTCTTCGACCTCGATCACGCGGATGTCTCCGACGCCGCCACCTGGATCGCCGTGTGGATGCTCCGGGTGGTGCTCGTCATCGTGGCCGTCGCCTCGTTGCTGACCTTCCGGCGTCTCGCCGAGGAGGATGGCGCCTTCTCGGCATGTGACGGGCTCGCGCCACGTACCCGGCGACGGCGAGAACTGGTGTGGGCGGCGGTGGTGAGGGTGCGGCGAGTGACCCATCGGGCGGACTGGGTGCTGCGCGCCATCGCCGTGGCCGGCATCGCCGGCCTGGCGGACCTGGTCATCGGCATGGCCCGCAACGGCGCCTTCGGGGTCGCCGGTGTTCCTCGACCAGAGTGGTCGGGGGTCGTCTGGTGGGCAGTGCTGAGCGGCGTGGCTTTGCTGGCCGCCCTCCTGCCGCTCGTGGCGGTGCTGGTGCGTGGTCGTCTCGTCGCCGTGACGGTCGGTGTGGCGGTGGTCGTGTGGTTGTGGACGGTGCCCGAGTTCCGAGGTTTCATCGTCGACAAGGTGCTGCGACCCGCCCCGCTCGGGATCGAGGTCGACCTCACCAAGCTGGTCGATCTGGCGCTGGCGGTGGCGGTGCTGCTGCCGGCCACGTTCTTCCTTCGCAGCATCACGTCTGGCCTCGGGAGTGGCGAGTCGCGTCGCAAGACCGGCGTCATGTGGGACGTGGTGTCCTTCTGGCCGCGATTCTTCCACCCGCTGGCCCCGCCCGCCTACGGGCCCAACGCCGTCAACGAGCTCCACCTCGAGATCGCCGCCGCCGTCGGCGAAGTCGATCCGCCTGATGCGCCGTTCGTGGTGGGTGCGCATTCTCAAGGCTCGATGGTGACGGCCATCGCCCTCACCCAGATGCCGGTCGTCCTCGTCGCCGGCATTCGCCGGGTCATCACCTATGGGAGCCCGCTGGCGCTGATCTACCGGCACCTGTTCGGCGCAACCGGCCTCGGCGAGATCGTGCGGACCACCTCGGGGCATCCCGAGCTCGAGTGGCACAACCTGTGGAGGCGGTCCGATTACCTGGGCGGGCTACCGATCGGCGACGGGACGATCGTGAACCACGAGGCCGACTTCATCAGCCACTCGGGATACGAGTGCACCCGCCAGTTCCGGGCGGTCAAGACGGGTGTGGCCGTTCCGCCGCCGGACATGGCGAGGCCGTGTGGGGGCTGTCCTCAGGTGCCCAGCCAGTAGCCCACTGCCAGGGCGATGAGCACGAGCGCCGCCACCGAGGCGATCAGGGTGCGGCGTGAGACGTACCGATCGTCGTCGGCCAGCCCGGTGCCCAGTGGCTGAGCGTGAGGGGTGTGGGCACGTGGGGGAGCGTCGAAGGGGTTGGCGTTCTTCGGCTCCGGTCGTGCCATGAGATGCTGGACGGCGTCCGGAACCCCGTCGCCGTCCTTGTCCTCGAGCATCCGCTCGATGCGCTTGCGCAGCACCGGCGGGACGTCGTCGAGGGCGGCCGCCTCGCCGTCGACCTCGACCGACACGGTCGGGGTGCCCACAGTGGTGTGTGTGATGGTCTCGACTTCGGTGGTGAAGCCGTCGCCCTCGACGATGTCGGTCTCGATCTCGCCGAGCTCGCTCAGTTCCTCGCCGAACGCCCGCATCTTGATGATCTGACGCTTGTACTGCTCCGGCACGTCGTCGAACCGGTCGTACTGCACGCCGTTGATCACGTACTTCTCCCGCATGGGAGGGGTATCGGCGGCTCAGCCCTCCTCGTTGAGGCGGGCTACCAGTCGAAGCGCTCGCCGATCAGCTCGTAGAGGGCCTCGTTGTGAGGGGCGAAGAACTCGTCCAGGTAGGCGCGGGCCTCCGCTTCGTCGCCGGCCTCGCCGCTGCCGACGTTGCGGGGCTCGAGGTCGCGGACCCGGTGTTCGTGGTCCACGCCCACGAACTCGAAGACCCGCTGAAGGGTCACACTCGTTCGGTCGAAGAAGTCGTCGCTGCTGATGGCCAGGACGCGATCCGGGCTCAGGTGCTCGTGGTAGCGCCGCAGCTGTTGCGCGTACAAACCACGGCACTTGTAGGACTTGCGCGCAAACGCGTGGTCTTTGAAGTCCTGTCGGGCGATCACCGGAGCGAGCCGCTCTTCCTCCGCCATCAAAGCCGGGAGCAGGTCCAGGTCTTCCATGTTGCGTTGACGCTCATGCAGGTAGTGGGAGATCGCCCGGTCTGTTGGGTTTCTGAGGAGCGCGATCACCTTCGCCTCGGGCAGCGTCTCGGCGATGCGTTCAGCGGTCAAGGGGTTGAGCATGTAGAGGGGTGTCGCCTCGAAGGTCTTGGTGGCCTCGTCGAGCTCGGCGCAGGTCGGGAAGTTCGACCGGTACCACTCCTCGCCAAGCGCATAGTTGTCGACCCTCGGATCGCGACCCCCATCGAAGAAGTGGACCTCCTTGCGGTAGGAGGCAGCGAGCTGCGGATGCTGGTCGAGCAATTCGTAGAGGGTCGACGTGCCGGACTTCTGGGCTCCGATGATGATGAAGTCGGGGAGCCGCCGGTCCTCCCACGTGGCGCGGCGATGGATCCAGGTCGGCGAAGGTATGTGCCTCCGCGCCCTGGCACGCACCCGCCCGCGAAGACGGGAGCTGCGACTCGCCCGCTCCGTTGCCACCCCCTGAACGTACCCGCATCTCGGTGACTGTGGGTGAGAATCTTTGCCACGGATCGTGGGAACTGTGTCGGGAAGGCGACGTTGTGTCGGATTCCGAGCTCTCTGAGTGGTCTCAGGCCGACGGTGGGGCGGCACTCGACCCGAGCGGATCGTCGGAGCGCCAGCCGATGATGACTGCCGCCAGCCAGGTCGTCAGCGGCACGCTCGACACGAGGCCGACCGATCCGGCCAGCGTGCGGATCAGTTCGGTGGCCAC
>JBPEXB010000619.1:0-5517 GCA_052032125.1 Acidimicrobiia bacterium | reverse complement strand
GTACCTGGTACCTGGTACGTGAGGAGTCAGCGGCTGTGCCGCTGACTACTCGCCTGCATCGCTGATGCTCTCACTGAGGCTGGGGTGCACCATCAGGGTGTCGACCAGGGCTTCCACCTTGAGCTTGCCGGTCGTCGCCAGGGCGAGGATGCCGATCAGCTCGCTGGCCCGGTGGCCGACGATGGTCCCGCCGAGCACCACCCGGGTGGCCGGGTCCGAGATCACCTTGACGAAGCCGGCGTCGGCGCCGTGGATGAGGCTGCGGGGGTTGGCGGCGAACGGCACCTTGGTCAGCCGCACCTTGCGACCCTCGGCGGCGGCGGTGGCCTCTTCGAGGCCCACCGAGGCGATCTCGGGGTCGGTGAAGATGGCCTGCGCCACCTTGGAGAAGTCGACCGGCTTCTGGGGGTGGCCCATCACCATCCGGGCGATCTTGCGACCTTGCATCGACGCGACCGACGACAGCGGCATCTGCCCGGTCACGTCGCCCGCCGCATAGATGTGCGACTGGTTGGTGCGCTGGTAGCCATCCACCGGCACGTAGCCGTGATCCGTCTCGACGCCCGCCTCCTCGAGGCCGAGGCCGTCGGTGAGCGGCACCGAGCCGATCGCCAGCAGCGCATGGCTGGCCACCACCTGGCGGCCATCGTCGGCGTCGACGACCACCTCGTCGCCCTTGCGGTTGATGGCGATGGCGCGGGCTCCCTTGAGGAGCCGCACGCCTCGGTCCAGGAAGCTCTCCTCGAGTACCGCCGCCACTTCGGCGTCGCGGTGGGGCAGCACCTGCTGGCGGCTCACCATCAGCGTGACGTCGCACCCCAGGCTCTCGAAGATGTGGACCATCTCGACCCCGGTCACGCCGGAGCCGATCACGACGACGTGCTCGGGCACCGACGGGAGGTCGTAGGCATGGCGGGTCGTGAGGATCCGCTCCCCGTCCACGTTGGCCCACTCGGGGGCACGGGGCGCCGACCCTGTCGAGATCAGCGCCGCGTCGAAGCTGAGCGCCACCTCTCCTTGGTCGGTCGATGCCACGGCCGAGTGGGGACCGGTGAACCGGCCGCGCCCCTTCACGATCTCGACTCCCTGGCTGTCGAGCATCTTGACGGCGCTCGCCTCGAGGTCGGCCGAGATGGCGGAGATGCGGTCGCCCAACCGGTCGAGGTCCACCCTGGCGCCATCCATCACGATGCCGAGCTTCTCGGCCCCACGGATGGCGTTCATCCGGATCGACGTGGCGACCATCGTCTTCGAGGGGATGCAGTCGAGGAGGTGGGCGGCCCCTCCCACGATCGAGTCTTCGACGAGCGTGACGGTGGCGCCGAGCGAGGCGGCGACGGTGGCCGCCGCCGTGCCGGCGGGGCCTCCCCCGATGATCAGGAACCGTTGGCCGGGTTCGTCACGCATGTCGGTTCTCCATCGGCTGTTCTCCCTGCCCGCTCGACCATCTTGGCCCGTCAGCGCGGACGGTGCACGCCGAACACGCTGCGGAGGGCATCGGAGACCTCGCCCACCGTGCCGCCGGCCGCCAGGGCCTGCTTCATCGGGTACAGCATGTTGGCAGACGTCGTCGCTGCCTTGGCGAGCTCGTCGAGCGCTTCGTCCACCGCCGGCTGGTCACGGCCGCTCCTCGCCCGCTCGAGACGTTCGATCTGCGCCGCCTCGAGGGCCGGATCCACCCGGAGCACGGGAATGTCCTCGCCCGTGTCGTCCACGAAGCGGTTGACCCCGACCACCACATCGGCCCCCGCTTCCACCCGCCGTGCCGCCTCGTAGGCCGACTCCTCGATGTGACGCTGAGGGAAGCCTTGCTCGATGGCCGCCACGGCTCCGCCCAGCTCGTCGATCGCCTCGATGAGCTCCTGCGCCCGCAACTCCAGCCCGTCGGTGAGGTGCTCGACGTAGTAGGACCCGGCCAGCGGATCCACGGTGTCGGTCAGCCCGGACTCGGCGGCCAGGATCTGCTGGGTGCGGAGAGCCAGCGTCGCCGACTGCTCGGTGGGCAGGCCGAGTGCCTCGTCGAAGGCGTTGGTGTGGAGCGACTGGGTGCCGCCCAACGTGGCGGCGATCGCCTGCACCGTCGTGCGTACCACGTTGTTCTCCGGCTGCTGGGCGGTGAGGGTGGAGCCGGCCGTCTGGGTGTGGAACCGCATGCGCTGGGCGGCGGGATCGGTGGCCCCGAAACGCTCCTTCATGATCGACGCCCACATACGCCGGGCCGCCCGGTACTTGGCGGCCTCCTCGAACAGATGGTTGTGGGCGTTCCAGAAGAACGAAAGGCGGGGAGCGAAGGTGTCGACGTCCAGGCCGGCGTCGATGGCCGCCTCGACGTAGGCGATGCCGTTGGCGATCGTGAAGGCGATCTCCTGGGCGGCGGTGGCTCCGGCCTCGCGGATGTGATAGCCGCTGATCGAAATCGTGTTCCAGTTCGGCAGCTCCGTGCGGCAGTACGCGAACAGATCGGTCACCAGCCGCATCGACGGCACCGGCGGGTAGATGTAGGTGCCGCGGGCGATGTACTCCTTGAGGATGTCGTTCTGGACGGTGCCGCGAATCCGCTCGGCTGCCACGCCCTGCTCCTCGGCCACGAGTTGGTAGAGCAGCAGCAGGATCGGGGCGGTGGCGTTGATCGTCATCGACGTCGTCACCTCGTCGAGCGGAAGGTCGGCCAGGAGCCGGCGCATGTCGTCGAGCGAATCGATGGCCACGCCCACCTTCCCCACCTCGCCGAGCGCCAGCGGCGCATCCGAGTCGAGGCCCATCTGGGTGGGCAGGTCGAACGCCACCGACAGCCCGGTCTGGCCGGCCTCGAGCAGGGCCTTGAAGCGGTCGTTGGTCTCCTCGGCGGTCCCGAACCCCGCGTACTGGCGCATCGTCCACGGCCGGCCGCGATACATGGTCGGATAGGGCCCGCGGGTGTACGGGTACGAGCCGGGCTCACCCAGCTCGCCGTGGGACCCCGGACCGTGCACCACGGCGATCTCGACCCCGCTGGAGGTCGTGCGCGGGTCGTCGGCGGCTCGGTTGTGGGAATCCGAAGAGGTAGCCACGGGCCTCGGTATCCTGGTCTGTGGATAACTCGGATCCTACCCGTGCAACTTTCCCGCCTCCCTCATCGTTCCTGACGTGGACGCGCCGAGGGTGATGCGTCCGGGACAGTGAGCACCGGATGGACCGCCACCGACCGGAGACCCGTGACCGACCACACCACCATCCATCAGATCGAGCGACGCGAGCTCCGCAGCAAGTGGTTCATCGCCACGCTCTTCGTCGTGATGATCGTGGCGGCACTGGCCACCTGGATCGGCCTGTTCACCTTCCTCAGCGTCAATTCGGCCTACGCCACCTTCGACAGCGTGCGGGACCGTTACATCCCCGAGGTCGAGAACCTCACGCTCGACCTCCCCGACCTGTCGCGGGTGTCGCGGGTGTTCACCCAGGACGGTGTGCTGCTCGCCGAGTTGCACGACGGCCGCAACTCCGAGCCCGCCCGCATCGAGGAGATCCCCGACACCGTGATCTTCGCGGTACTGGCCGCCGAGGACGCCGACTTCTTCGAGCACGAGGGCATCGACTGGTCGGCGATCCTGAGCGCCCTGCGGGACAACCTGGCGACGGGCTCGCAGCGAGGCGGCTCGACGATCACCCAGCAGGTGGTCAAGCAGAACTTCGTCGGCAACGAGCTGTCGATCCAGCGCAAGATCACCGAGGCGCTCGTGGCCGCCGAGCTGGAGGAGCGCTACACCAAGGAGCAGATCCTCGAGTTCTACATGAACTCGGTCTACTTCGGATGGTCGGCCTACGGGATCAAGGCGGCGGCAACCGAGTTCTTCGACAAGCCCATGGACCAGCTCACGATCGCGGAGGCGGCGACGCTGGCGGTGATGATCCGCAACCCCACCGTGTACGACGCCCGCCGCCAGGAAGACCGCGCCCACGAGCGGCGTGACGACGTCATCGACGCCATGGCCTCCAACGGCTTCATCACCTTCGAGGAGGCGGCCGAAGCCAAGCGCCAGCCCTTCCGGATCGAGCCCCCCAGGAAGTTCGACAGCCCCGCCGACCACGTGGTCGCCGAGGTGCGGCGCCAGCTGCTCAACGATCCCGAGTTCTCCTTCCTCGGCGCCACCAAGGAGGAGCGCAAGCAGTCGATCTTCGGCTGCCCGGCCGACGACACCGAGTGTGAGGGCGGGGGCGGCCTCGAGATCTTCGTGACCGTCGATCTCGAGCTGCAGAACGCCGCCAACCAGATCCTGCAGAACTGGCTCCCGATCCCCGAGGAGGGCAGCGACGATCCGCGGGGCGCACCGACCGGCGCCATCGCCATGCTCGACAACCACACCGGCGCCGTGCTGGTCATGTCGTCAGGCCTGCCGTTCGAGGACGAGCAGTTCGACCTCGCCATCCAGGGGCGCCGCAACCCCGGCTCCGCCTTCAAGCCCTTCGCCCTGACGGCCTATCTGGAGTCCGGGGGCAGCCTCCAGTCCTATTGGGACGCCCGCAGCCCGCAGGAGATCGAGTGCTCGACTCCCTGCGGTCCCAACGGTGAGCTGGTCTGGACGGTGCGCAACGCCGGTGGAGGCGGCGGCCTGATGAACCTCTTCCAGGCGACCGCCGGCTCGGTCAATGCCGTCTATGCCCAGCTGGCGGTGGAGGTCGGGCCCCAGCGCATCATCGACGTCGCCCACCGGCTGGGCATCAAGTCCGAGCTCGATCCCGTCTACTCCCTGGCCCTCGGAGCCGGGGCGGTCAGCCCGCTCGAGATGGCCTCTGCCTACGGCAACTTCGCCACCAATGGCGTGCACGCCGAGCCGTATCTGATCTCCCGCATCCTCACACCCGAGGGCGACACGTTGTACGAACGAGAGGTGCGCACCGTCCAGGCGATCGACCCGGTGCTGGCGGCTGCCGTCCGCGAGCCCATGCAGACGGTGGTGTGCTGCGGCACCGCCCGGCGAGCCATCATCGAAGGCGTGCCACAGGGCGGGAAGACCGGCACCCATCAGGACTTCCGGGAAGCCTGGTTCGTCGGGTACGTCCCGAACTACTCGACCGCCGTGTGGGTCGGGTTCCCCGACGAACAGACCTCCCTGCGCGACGTCGTCATCAACGGGGAGGGCTATGCCCGGGTGTACGGCGGCACCGTGCCGGCGCCGATCTGGAAGGAGTTCATGGAACTCGTCTTGGCCAAGTACCCGGCCGGCGAGTTCCCCGAGATCGAGGGCACCGGCGTGTACAGCCAGCGCCCGCGTACCGAGGTCCCGCTGGTCCTCGGGCTCGACCAGGACGAAGCCGAGGACGAGGTCTACGACGCCCACCTGAATCCACAGTTCGAAGAGGTGCCGTCGCTCGAAGAGGCCGGAACGGTCGTGGCCACCCAGCCGGAGGCCGGAGACGACCTGCGCCACGGCGAGACGGTGATCATCCAGATCTCCTCCGGCGAGCCGCCGGTCCTCCCGATCCCCGACCTGCGCGGCCTCAGCGTCGGTGAGGCGTCCGACGTGCTGCGCGAGCTCC